>JBKPRV010000065.1:0-6320 GCA_046734715.1 Actinomycetota bacterium
CCCACGCCGGGCCTGTCGACCTGGGCGGTGTGCTGGCCGCGGCGGGCGCCGGGCCGATGAGCGGCGGCCCCGACTGCACCGTGGTGGTGCCCTGCTACAACGAGGCCGCGCGGTTCGATCCCGAGCCGGTGGCCGAGCTCATCGCCAAGGCGGACGTCCGCGTCCTGGCGGTGGACGACGGGTCGACCGACGCCACCGCGGCGCGGCTGGCCGACCTGGCCGCCCGCCATCCCGATCGGGTGGCCGTGCTCCCGCTCGGGCGCAACCACGGCAAGGGCGAAGCGGTGCGGCGCGGGCTACGGGACGCGGTGGCGGGCGGGGCCGAGCTGGTCGCCTACTGCGACGCCGACTTCGCCGCCCCGCCCGCCGAGGTCGCCCGCCTCATCGACACGCTGCGAGCCGACGTGGGCCTCGACGCGGTCATCGCCAGCCGGGTGGCGATGCTGGGCACCGACATCCGGCGCTCGGCCGTGCGCCACTACCGCGGGCGCCTGTTCGCCACGCTGAGCAGCCTGGTCCTCGGGGTGCCGGTGTACGACACCCAATGCGGCGCCAAGGCGTTCCGGGCCGGGCCGCGGCTGGAGGCGGCGCTGTCCCGCCCCTTCGTCAGCCAGTGGGCCTTCGACGTCGAGCTGCTCGGCCGGCTGCTGCCGGGCCGGTGCGTCGAGATGCCGCTGCAGTCCTGGCACGACGCGGCGGGAACGCACATGACCGCCAGCGCCGGCCTTCGGGCCACCGCCGACCTGTGGCGGATCCGGCGCGATCTCCGCCACGCCGGCTGACAGGCCCTAGTCCTCGGGGATCGGTTCGAGGAACAGGGCGATGGCGCCCGCCCGAGCCTGCTCGTCGAGGGCGGCGGCGCGGGCCTCGTCTCCCGGCTCGGGGGCGCCGGCGTCGCGGCGGCGCTCGATGGCGCGCAGCTCGGCCCGCTCGTCCGGGCTGAGCCCGTCCACGAACGCCACCCGCTCGTCGCCCTCGGGCACGGTGTAGGCGTCGGGCCCCTCCACCTCGCGCAGGCTGAACCGGGCCTCGCCGTCGTCCCGCCGGCCCTCACCCAGCTGGCGGACCAGCACCTCGTCGTCCACCACCAGCGGGACGCCGAGGTCCTGGAGCTGGGCCATGATCAGGCCGCTGAACGGCTCGGCGTAGCGCAGGCCGGTCGGGTCGAAGCGGATCGGTCCCCGGCCGTGCAGCACCTCGAGCTGGTTGACGAGGGCCTGGGCCTGCCGCAGCCGGGGCGCGTCCTGGGACGGCCCGGCCGTGTTGCGGAAGGTGGGCAGGTTGAGCGCGGCCACGACCACGACCGCCCCGGTGGCCACCGCCAGCGCCCCTCGGGACAGCGCTCGCTGCGCCTGAAGCGCGGTGAGCGACGTGGCCAGCAGCGCCGCGGTGGCGAGGGCGGCGACCGGCCACAGCCACCGCATCTGGTGGGCGGCGACGCCGATGATGCTCACCGGCGAGATGGCCAGCGCGACGGTCACCGCCACCAGGGCGCCGGCCGCCACCGCCAGCATCGTCGCGAGCCGAGGCCGCCCGGTGCGCCCGACGATGACCGTCAGGCCGGCGAGCACCGCCAGCAGCAGGACGAGCACGCCGGCCGCCACCGGGAACGACGGCAGGCCGCTGAGGTCGCCACCCGACGCAGTGGACGGGATGCCGCCGCCGTAGGTCGAGCGCGAGAACCACGGTCCGGTGACCACCTCGGCCACCAAGCGGGCCGCCAGCTTCCCGCCGTAGGTGTCGGCGTTCCCGCCGCCGGCAGCTCCCGCGATGCGGGAGAGGTTGCCCTCGCCCGGTCCCGTGACCTGCTCGATCAGGGGTTGGATCCAGGCCAGCACCAGGACCACGGCGGTCCACAGCGCGGGCCGCCGCCACGGGGGCCGCTCGCCCCGGCGGCGCAGGTTGACCGCCGCGAGCACGGCGGCGCCCAGCGTCACGGCCGCCACGATCACGGCGTGGCTGAGGTGCGTCTGCACCAGGAGGCTGGCGAGCCCCGCCACCCACGGAGCCATCACCACGTCGCCCGTCGCCAGCACCGTCGCCACCACGAGGCAGGCGAAGAACGGCAGCACCAGGGCGTTCGGCTGCCAGACGTCGAACAGCAGCTCGCTGCCCAGCGCGAACTGGAGCCCGACCACGGCGACGGCCACGGCCACCATGGTCTGGGTGCCCGTCTCGGCCCCGCCGATCCGCCGGCCGGCCACCACCGCCAGCGACGACGCCGCCATGTTGACCAGCATCACGCCCACCGCGAGCCCGACCCACGGGCCCAGCAGGCGGATGGTGGGGGCGATGGCGTCGAAGTACAGCGGCCCGGGGTTGTTGAGCTGCTGGTTGACGACGATGGAAGCCGAGGTCCAGGTGCCGAGCAGCGGGTGGTGGGAGGTCCCCACGTCCCGGGCCCGGACCAGCAGGATCCCGTTGTCGCCGAGCGGTTGCCAGCCCCGCGCCAGCGCCCGGGTGGTCGCCACGAGGATCGGCAGGTTGACCGCCACCAGCAGCGCCGCCAGCAGCCCCCGCCCGGCCGACCCCGTCGCCGGCTGCGGCTCGGTCGCCGGCGCCGCCGGGTCGAGCTCAGGCGCGGCGCCCGCGTCCGGGTCTCCGGCCGCATCCCCCGCGGTCGCCACACCTCCAGCGGTCACCGGGCGAGTCTCGCGTGCCGGCCCTCGCGGTGCGAAGTAGGCGTTCCCCTGGCGTCGACCCCGGCGTCGCCAGCGGTGATG
Organism: Actinomycetota bacterium; assembly: GCA_046734715.1. GTDB lineage: Bacteria > Actinomycetota > Acidimicrobiia > Acidimicrobiales > VFJN01 > ZC4RG19. The sequence goes on from JBKPRV010000065.1 coordinate 2,724, forward strand.
GGCATCGTGCTGGCCTACGCCTGGCAGGGCACTCAGTAACCATCGCGGGTGCCGGTGGTCAGAGATGTGTCTCACTCATTGAGCGAAGGAGGCACACATGATCGGTGCCCTCATCCTCGGGATCGTGGCCGGCGCGATTGCCCGCATGTTGATCCCGGGGGACGCCCTCGAGACCCTCGAGGGCTGGAAGTCGTGGCTCGCCACGATTGTCCTCGGCCTCGTCGGCGCGTTCGTCGGCTGGCTGATCTTCACCGGCCTGCTCGGCATCGGCGACTCGGACAAGTTCGATCTCGGCGGCGTCGTCGGCGCCGTCGTCGGGTCGGTCCTGGTGCTGCTGGGCGCGAACTGGGCGCTCCGCCGCACCCATCGCACGGCCTAGGACCGGACGGCCACTGCGGCCCCGCCGGCATCGGCGCCGGTGGGGCCCTTAGCCTGCGGGGGTGGCCCATCCGCGCATGTACGAGGACGACGATCCCTTCCTGGCGGACCTGCGCAAGGTGCTGCTCGCCTTCCCCGAGGCGGTCGAGGTCGAGGCGTGGGGGCGGCCGACGTTCCGGGCGGGGAAGAAGATCTTCGGCGTCTTCTCCGGCACCGACGAGCGCCCGTGGGGCCTCATCTTCAAGCCGGACAGCGACGAGCGGGCGTCGTTGCTGCAGGACGAGCGGTTCTACTCGCCGCCCTACTTCGGCCCGGGCGGCTGGCTGGCCCTCGACTTCGAGGCCGCCCCGGTCGACTGGGAAGAGGTGCGCGAGCTGGCTGACGCCTCCTACCGCCAGGTCGCGCTGAAGCGCATGCTGCGCGCCCTGGACGACTGACTGGGGATCCGGTGTCCGGTCCGGGGCTGTGGGCCGTCGACCGGCCGCCGTCGCGGGTGTTCCTGTTCGGCGAGGCCGTGGGCCTGCGGGACGGCGAGTGGGTCGGCGACGAGCTGCGAGCGGCGATCGCGTCCAGCCGGGAGCTGTGGCGGGAAGCCGACCGCGCCGCGGTGTCCGCCAGCCCGCTGCTGGCGCAGTACGCGCTCGCCTCCGAGCCGCTGTCCCGGCGGCTCGACGGGCCGCAGCTCACCCGGGTCCGAGAGGTCGCCCGGGACGTCGGGATCGACCCGGCCACGTTCGAGGACCTCCGCCCCTGGGTCGCGGGCCAGCTGCTCGACGGCGCGATGCGGTCGGCCGCCGGCTACGACGATGCCCACAGCGTCGCGGCGGTGGTCACCGGGCTGGGGGCCGCGGCCGGGCTACCCGTCCGCTACGAGCTGGGCGACGCCGAGGCCACGCTGTCGCCTGCCTGGCGGCGGCCGGCCTCCCGGCGGTCAGGTTGCAGTAGGGACTGCTGTTACACCCCCAGTGTCAAGGGACGATCAAGCCCCGGGTCGGGCCGCGGCGGCCAGGACGTCGGCGGGCCCGGCGAGCACGAGGTCGCCGGGCTCGGGGACGACCCGGGGGTTCCAGCCGGCGAGGGCGAAGGCGACCCCGGCCGCCCGGGCGCAGGCGCGGTCGTGGGCCGTGTCCCCGACCAGGAGCGCGTCACCCGGGGCGAGCGCGAGGGCGGCCAGCACGGGGGCGAGCTGCTTGGGCCGGCCACCGAAGTCCTCGGAGAAGAAGGCGACGGTCGGCTCCCAGCCCAGCCGGGCCAGCTCCCGTTCGGCGGTGGGCCGGTCCTTGTTGGAGCACAGGCCCCAGCGGTCGAGCCCGGCGAGCATCGCTTCGACGCCGGGGAACGGCCGGGCGGCGGCCACGTCGTAGTGGGCCAGGTAGTCGGCCACGGTGATCCCGGCCCGGTCGCAGGCGACGGTCAGCGGCAGGCCGAGTGGCGGGACGTCCGCCTCCGCCACCCCCAGGGCCGCGAACGGCGCCTGCAGCATGGCGTCCGAGTCGATCAGCGTGCCGTCGAAGTCGAACAGCACGGTGCGGCGGCCGGCCATGGTCAGGCGAAAGGCCCCCGGCCCATCTGGTCCCGCACGGTCACGACCGCCGGGTTGGTGAGCGAGCGCCGCTGCCAGTTGGCCCCGTCGACCACCAGGGTGTGGCCCGAGACGAACCGGGCGTAGGGCGAGGCCAGGAAGGTGGCGGCCCACCCCAGCTCCCGCAGGCGCCCGACCCGCAGGGCCGGCTGGCAGGCGTCCTTGTCATGGGTGCGGTCGAGGTTGCCGGTGATGTCGGCCGTCATGTCCTCGTGGGGGAACAGGCCGGGCACGAGCCCGTTGACCTGGATCCCGTAGGGGCCCCACTCGACCGCGAGCGTCTCGACCATGTTCTTGACGCCGGCCTTGGCCGCCGCGCTGTGGGCGAAGCCCGGCCCCCCGGTCCAGGCGTAGGACGCCCCCACGTTGACGATCGAGGCGGGCGTGCCGGCGGCCAGGTGGCGGCGGGCGAACTCGCGGGCGCAGAAGAACGTGCCGTTGAGCGTGATGTCGACGACCGTTCGCCAGGCGTTGGGCGACATGTCCTCGGCTGGGACCGGGAAGTTGGCCGCGGCGTTGTTGACCAGCACCGCCGGCCGTCCCAGCTCCGCTTCGACGGCGTCGAGCGCGGCCGCGATCTGCTCCGGCTCGCGGATGTCGCACTGCACGCCCGCGGCCCGGGCCCCCACGGCCTCGACGGCTTCCCGCCCGGCGTCCAGGTGCTCCGGCTTGCGGCTGAGCACGGCGACGGCGGCCCCCAGCCGGGCGAACTCCACGGCGATGGCCCGGCCCAGCCCGGTGCCACCGCCGGTGACCACCACGGTCACGCCGTCGTAGGTCCCGGCCGGCAGGGCGCTGACCCCGGCGGGTGGCGGCTCGGGCAGCCCGGGGAGCGCGGGAGGGGTCGGGGCGGCCTCGCTCATCGCCGCTCAGCTCCCCCGATAGCTGGGCTCACGGCCCTCGGCCCGGGCGGCCCGGAACTCGGCGTAGTCGTCCGACCGGTTGACGAAGGTCTGGAAGATCAGCTCATCGGCCATCGACCGCCGGATGGCCGGCTCGGCCAGGTGCCGCAGCACCCGGCGGGCCATCTTCACGGTCACCGCGGGGGCGGCGGCGATCTTCTCGGCCATCTCCCGGGCCACCTCGTCCAGCGTGTCAGGGACGACGACCCGGGACACGATGCCGTGCCCGAGCGCCTCCTCGGCGGTCATCACCCGGCCGGTGAGCACCATGTCGGCCACGACCCCGGGCCCACAGATCTGGAACAGCGCCCCGACCCCACCGGTGTCGGGGATCACCCCGTGGCCCACCTCGGGCAGCATGAACCGCGCCCCCTCGGCCGCGATGCGCACGTCGCACAGCAGCGCCCGCTGGAACGACCCCCCGATGGCCCAACCCTGCATGGCCACGATGATGGGAGCGGGGATGTCGAACACCTGCTGGATCCCCGCGTGCCCCCGAGCCATCAGCTCGTGGTGGGTCAACGTGGGATCCCCGTGCCCGATGGCGGCCACGTCCCGCCCCGAGGACCAGGACCGCCCCTCACCCCGCCAGACCACCGCCCGCACGTCGGCCCGCGCCTTCAGCTCGCCGAGAATGGCGAACAGCTGCCCATCCATCTCGTCGTCGAAGGCGTTGTGCTTCCCCGGGTTGTCATTGGTGATCGTCGCCACCGCCCCGTCGACGTCGAGCCGCAC
>JBKPRV010000066.1:0-5553 GCA_046734715.1 Actinomycetota bacterium
TCTTGAGTGAACGCGGCACTTCGGTTACCTCCGCGAGCCGCGGGTACGGCGGCGACGCACGATGAGCTTGTCGGACGGCTTGGAGCGGGCACGGGTGCGGCCCTCGGGCTGGCCCCAGGGCGACACCGGGTTGCGGCCGCCCGAGGACTTGCCCTCGCCGCCACCGAGCGGGTGGTCGACCGGGTTCATGGCCACGCCCCGGGTCTGGGGGCGGACGCCCTTCCAGCGGTTGCGGCCGGCCTTGCCGATCTTCACGAGCTCGTGCTCGGCGTTGCCGACCTCGCCCACCGTGGCCCGGCAGTCGATCGGCACCCGGCGCATCTCGGTCGAGGGCAGGCGCAGGGTGGCGTAGGCGCCCTCCTTCGCCAGCAGCACCACCGACGAGCCGGCCGAGCGGGCCAGCTTGCCGCCGCCTCCCGGCTGGAGCTCGATGTTGTGGACGGTGGTGCCCACCGGGATGTAGCGCAGCGGCAGGGCGTTGCCCGGCCGGATCTCGGAGCCCTGGCCGGACTGGAGCTTGTCGCCCACCGCCACGTCGCGGGGCGCCAGGATGTAGGCCTTCTCGCCGTCCAGGTAGTGGAGCAGCGCGATGCGGCACGACCGGTTGGGGTCGTACTCGACGGCGGCCACGGTGGCGGGGACGCCGTCCTTGGTGCGCCGGAAGTCGATGATGCGGTAGCGCTGCTTGTGGCCACCGCCGCGGTGGCGGGAGGTCTTGCGCCCGTGGACGTTGCGGCCGCCGGTCGAGGACTTCTTGCCGATCAGCGAGCGCTCGGGGCGGTCGCGGGTGACCTCGGAGAAGTCGGGGACGGTCTGGAACCGGCGTCCCGGGCTGGTGGGCTTGCGCTTGCGGAGTGCCATGACGACTCTCGCCTCAGTGAGTACCGATTGCGCCGGTCGTGGCGCTCTCGGGCTTGAACGGTGATTGGTGCATGAGTGATCCGCGCAATCTGCACTCAATCCTGGAACAGGTCGATCGTGTCGCCCTCGACGAGGGTGACGATCGCCCGCTTGGTGTCGGGACGGCGGCCCCAGGTGAACGTGCGCCGGTTCCGCTTGCGCTTCCCGGGGCGGTTGAGGGTGTTCACCTTGGCGACCCGGACGCTGAAGATCTCCTGCACGGCGTCGCGGATCTCGGGCTTGGAGGCCGAGGGGTGGACCTTGAAGGTGTAGACCCCCTCCTCCATGAGGGCGTAGGACTTCTCGCTCACGACCGGAGCGACGATGACGTCACGCGCGTCCTTCACTTGTCGCTCCCCTCGTCAGTCGAATCGGTGGTCTCGGCCGCGGCCTTGGTGGCGGGCAGCGAGCCCTTGGTGAAGATCACCCAATCGCTCACGAGCACGTCGTAGGCGTTGAGCTCGCCCACGGTGAGCACGTGGACCTCGGGCACGTTGCGCAGGCTCTTCCAGGTGGCGACGTCGGCCTCGTCGCGGGTGAGCACGACCAGGACACGACCCTCGACGCCCACGTTGCCCAGCACCGCCAGCGCGGCCTTGGTGCTCGGCTCGTCGATGCCCCAGCCGTCGAGCACGACGACCTTGCCGTCGGCCTGCCGGTCGGAGAGGGCCGAGGCCAGGGCCAGGCGGATCATCTTCTTGGGGGTGCGCTGGGCGTAGCTGCGCGGCTTGGGGGCATGGCTGACGCCGCCACCCCGCCAGTGCGGCGAGCGGATCGAGCCCTGGCGCGCCCGGCCGGTGCCCTTCTGGCGCCACGGCTTGGCGCCGCCGCCCCGCACCTCGGCCCGGGTCTTGGTGGACTGGGTGCCGGCGCGCCGGGCGGCGAGCTGGGCGGTCACGACCTGGTGCATGACCGGGATGTTGGGCTCGACGCCGAACAAGGCCTCGTCGAGGTCGACGTTGCCCTTGGACTTGCCGGCGGCGGTGGTGACCTTGATGCTGGCCATCGTCACTTCCCCTTGGCGGCCTTGGCCGCGTCACGCACGAGGACGATCCCGCCCTTGGGCCCGGGCACCGAGCCCTTCACCAGCAGCAGGTCGCGCTCGCCATCGGCCTGCACGACCGTGAGGTTGAGCGTGGTGGTCTTCTGGCCGCCGGTGCGGCCGGCCATGCGGGTGCCCCGGAAGACCCGGGAGGGGGTGGCGCAGGCGCCGATGGCGCCCGGGGCCCGGTGCACGCGGTGGGCGCCGTGGCTGCCCCCGAGGCCGGAGAAGCCGTGGCGCTTCATCACCCCCGCGAAGCCCTTGCCCTTGCTGACCGAGGTCACGTCCACCAGCTCGCCCGAAGCGAGCACGTCGGCGCCGATCTCCTGGCCGATCTCGTACTCGCTCACATCGTCGAGCCGCAGCTCGACGAGGCGGGTCCCGGGGTCGACGCCCGCGGACTCGTACTGCCCGGCGACGGGCTTGGTGAGCTTGGACGCCTTGCGGTTCCCGAAGGTCACCTGGAGCGCGCTGTACCCGTCGCGCTCCTGGGTCTTGACCTGGACCACGCGGCAAGGGCGCACGCGCAGCACGGTGACGGGGACGACGCGGTTGTCGTCGTCCCACACCTGCGTCATGCCGACCTTCTCGCCGACGATCGCTCTTGTGGCCATGGCGGCTACGTCTTTCTCTGCCTGATGAGCTGCTCTGCCTGATGAGTGCCGGTTCGGTGAGCTTCTCTGCCTGATGAGTGGCGGGGATTCACGCGAACGCTCCGCACGGGATTCCCCCGGCGGAGCGCGTAGTTCGGTTGGGCCACGCGGTTCCCGCGCGTGCGGGCCTGCGTGGACGTCAGTTGGACAAGGAATCGACTACAGAAACTTGCGGCGCCAGGCGCGCGATCGTTGCGATCTGCGCCGCGCACGGCCTGGCAAGGATAGCCACGTCCCCCACCGGAGTCCAACGTCGCGGCGCGATGACGCGCGGTGGTCGCGAACTCACGTTATTGACCACGGGCCCGCGCCGCTCCACTAGGGTGCCCCGCCATGGCGTTCGGCCGGAAGAAGCGCTCCCCGCGAGATCGCGACCCGTTCGTCCACCTCGCCGACGAACGACAGGCCGCCGAGCAGGGGACCTGGTTCCTGGAGCCCGACGAAGGGCCACCGCTCGAGGTCGAGACGGGGATCTCGTCCAACCTCTCGGATGAGGACCTCCACGACCCTTGAGGCCGGGCGAGTTGCTCTAGGGTCCGCTTCGGTCGAGACCGCTGGTGGGTGCCATCGCTGGTGGGTGGCGGTTGGGGGCCGTTGGCAACGGCGAGCGATGCAGGCCGGATCTGCACGCGGTCGGCGGCCGCCGGACCTGCGCACGCGGCGCGGCAGCGAGCGTAACGTCCCTGTCGATGTCACAGCGTGCTGGGGGCCCGCCGATGCGTCGACTGGGCGGTCCGGCTCCGCCGAGGGGTCAGTGGGGTTGGGGTGGCCCGTCGAGTCTGCCGCCGCCGGGCCCGCCAGACCCGGTGGATCGGGTCCGCGTCTGGTTGACCGGAGTGATGGCGGCGGTGGCGGCGCTCGCGATCCTGGGCATGATCGCGATGTGGCCCCGGGGCGAGGCGCCGGACCTGGGGGACCTCCCGCCCCGCACCTACGTCAACGGATCCATCACCGCGGTCGACGACGGCACCTGCCCCAGCGTCGAGGTCACCGGCCAGGACGCCTGCGTGCGCTACGCCGCGGATCTCAGCTCGGGCCCGGACAAGGGCGACACCATCGAGTTCGAGGTACTGGCGACCGACGTCGAGGTCCCCGAGCTCCACGAGGGCGACAAGGTCGTCCTGCTCGACTTCGCCAACAGTCCCGACCCCCAGTTCCGCTACCAGTTCTACGAGTACCAGCGCTCGACCCCGCTGCTGTGGCTGCTTGTCGCGTTCGCGGCGGTCGTGATCGCGTTCGGGCGGCTCCAAGGCGTACGTGCGCTGATCGGCCTGGCGCTGAGCCTGGGCGTGCTCGTCCTGTTCGTGGTCCCGGCCCTGCTGCGAGACTCCCCGGCCGTCCTGGTGGCCTTGGTCGGGACCGTGGCCGTGGCGTACATCGCCATCTACCTGGCGCATGGCGTCAACATCTCCAGCACGATCGCCCTCGCCGGCAGCCTGGTTGCCCTGGCCGTCACCAGCCTGCTCGCCTTGGTCGTGGCCGCGAGCGCGCAGCTCTCCGGCCTGGCGTCGGAGGAAGCGCAGACTCTGCGGTTCACGGCTGAAGCGCTGGACCTGCGAGGCCTGCTCATCGCCGGGATCGTCGTCGGTGCCCTGGGTGTCCTCGACGACGTGACCGTCTCGCAGGTCTCGACCGTGGCCGCCCTGCGCCGTGCTCAGCCGGAGATGGGGGCCCGTGCCCTGTACGCCGAGGCCACGCGGGTTGGGCGCGATCACGTCGCCTCCACCGTGAACACCCTGGTGCTCGCCTACGCCGGTGCCTCGCTGCCCCTGCTGCTGTTCTTCGCCCAGGGCGATATCCCCGTCGTGCGCATCATCACCGGCGAACTGGACGCCGTCGAAGTCGTCCGCATGCTCGTCGGGTCCATCGGCCTGGTCCTCTCGGTCCCGGTCACGACCGGCCTCGCCGCCCTGATCCTCACCCACACCGCCGAGCTACCCGAAGACGACGGACACGGCCACCATCACGGCCACGTGCGCCACCCCGCCCCCCACCTCGACCAGGGATGGCCGAGTCCCACCCCGCGCCGCGACCGGCCCGACGATCCCTGGTTCTGAACATCGTGCCCCGCTGAACCGCCTCACCCGCTGCACTTCCCCGATGAATTGGCGACGGCGAGCGTCCTGCGCCACGCTCGGTCCCGGTGACCACCGCGATCGGCTTCCTCGCCTCACTGCCCAGCCCGCCAAGCAACGCCATCCACATCGGGCCGCTCCAGGTGCGCGCCTACGGACTCTCCATCGCCCTCGGCGTCCTCGCCGCCATCTGGATCGCCCAACGCCGATGGTCCGACCGGGGCGGCGACCCCAGCGACATCACCCGCCTCGCAGGTTGGTCGGTCGCAGCCGGATTGGTCGGGGCCCGCCTCTACCACGTGGTCACCGACTACCAGCGCTTCGACGGGCGATGGCTCCACACCGTCGCCGTCTGGGAAGGCGGGCTCGGCATCCCCGGCGGGCTGATCGCCGGAGTCCTCACCGGGGCCTGGGTCGCGCACCGTCGTGGCCTCCCGGTCGCCCGGCTGCTCGACGTCGTCGCACCCGCCATCCCCGTGGCCCAGGCCATCGGCCGGCTCGGGAACTGGTTCAACCAGGAGCTCTACGGCCGACCCACCAACCTGCCCTGGGGGCTGCGTATAAGTCCGGAACACCGCCCGGCCGGCTACGAGCACATCGCCACCTACCACCCCACATTCCTCTACGAGGCACTCTGGAACCTCGGCCTCGCCGGGCTCCTCATCCTCTACGAGCGCCGCCACCCCGGGGCTCGCCCCGGCCGGCTCTTCGCCCTCTACGTCGCGGGCTACGCGCTCGGCCGCCTCGGGGTCGAAGCCCTACGAATCGACCCCGCCAGCCGCATCGCGGGCCTGCGCGTCAACATCTGGGTCAGCATCCTCGCCCTCGCCGCCAGCACAGCCTGGCTGGTAGCGACCCGCCACCGGACCTTCAAGGCCGGGCC
>JBKPRV010000067.1:0-6031 GCA_046734715.1 Actinomycetota bacterium
GATCTACACCGGTCTGGCCCAGCGGCACCGGCGGCTGCAGACCCACTACGAGTTCGTCTCGTCGGTCGTGCGCTCGACCGACCTGGCCGAGATCACCCAATCCGTCCTCGAATCCGCCCGCACCCTGTTGCGGGCCGACGACGCCGTCCTGCTGCTGCGGCCCGTGGGCGAGGACCAGCCGGCCCGTCGCATCAGCCTCGGCCTGTCCGGGCCGCAGGAGACCGACGTGCCGGTGACGGACCACATCGCCGACGTGCGGGCGCTGATGCCCGACGGCGTTCCCTGCCGCGTGAACATGGGGCAGAACTGCCCGGCGTGGCTGAAGCAGATGACCGAGGTCCGCGCCCTGGCCGCGCCCATCACCGGCACCGACCGCTCGGTCGTCGGTGCGCTGGTCGTGACCCAAGCCAGGCGCAAGGCGGCGGCGCTGTTCGGCGACGGCCACGCCTCGCTGCTGGGATCGCTGGCCGACCAGGCGTCGATCGCCATCGAGAACGGCGTGTTGTTCCGGCGGCTCGAGCACGAGGCGGCCGAGCGGGCCCGCCAGGCGCTGCACGATCCGCTCACCGGCCTGCCCAACCGGGCCAAGCTCACCGAGCTGCTCGCCACGGCGTTGGAGGAGGCCTATGAGAACCGGGGCCGTGTCGGCCTCATCGTGGTGGACCTCGACTCGTTCAGCCAGGTGGTCGACGCCTTCGGGCACCGCAGCGCCGATGGCCTCATCATCCAGGCGTGCTCCCGCCTCAAGGGCCTGCTGCCGGAGACCGCCCTCCTGGCCCGCCTGGGCGGCGAGCAGTTCGCCATCGTCATGCCCGATGCGGCCGATGCCGACGAGGTGATCGGGGCCGCCCGCCTGCTCATCGCCGGCTTCGACCCGCCGTTCCAGACCGAGGGCGTGCTGCTGGCGCTGGGCGTCAACATCGGCATCGCCGTCTACCCCGAGATGGCCATCGACACTCCTTCGCTGATCCAGCGCGCCCACATCGCGGCCGACACCGCCCAGCGCCACCGCAGCGGCTGGGAGCTCTACGACCCGGTCCACGACCCTGCCACCCCGCGGCGCCTCGCGCTGGCGGCGGACCTGCGGGAGGCGCTGGAGGGCGACGGGCTCGATGTCTGCTTCCAGCCCAAGGTCGAGCTGGCCACCGGCATCGTGAAGGGCGCCGAAGCCCTCGTGCGCTGGAACCACATGCGCCTCGGCCGGGTCCGGCCCGACGAGTTCATCACCATCGCCGAGCACACCGGCGACATCCGCGCCCTGACCATGGTGGTGATGCGCAAGGCACTGGCCCAGTGCCGCCACTGGCGGGACATGAACCTGGACCTGTCGGTGGCGGTCAACCTGTCGGCCCGCAACCTCCTGGACCTGCACCTCGTGGACGACGTGTCCGCGGTCCTGGAGGAGGCGGGTGTCCCTCCGGCGTCGCTCACCCTGGAGCTCACCGAGAGCATGGTCATGAGCGAGTCGACGCGGTCGGTCGACGTGCTCTACGGGCTGAACGAGCTGGGCGTGCGCCTGTCCTGCGACGACTTCGGCACCGGGTACTCGTCGCTCGCCCACCTGCGGCGGCTGCCCATCGGCGAGATCAAGATCGACAAGTCGTTCATCGCCCGCATGACGGTCGACGAGTCCGACCGGGCAATCGCCCGCTCGGTGCTGGCCCTCGGCCGCGACCTCGGCCTGGTCACGGTGGCCGAGGGCGTCGAGTCCCGCGAGGGCTGGGACCTGCTGACCGCCCTGGGCTGCGACCAGGCGCAGGGCTTCGTGGTGTGCCCGCCGCTCACCTCCAGCCAGTTCGGCGACTGGCTCGACCGGCGCCAGCCCGAGGAGTTCGCCTACCTCGACCGGCCCCCCGACGACCTCATCTCCATCACCGAAGCGGACATCGAGGCCATCGGCACCGATGCCGACTCCGAGGTCGAGGTCGACACCGGCGCCGCCGACCCCGACGACACCTGACGCCCACTCGTCCGCCCGAGCCGCCACCGGGGTAGCGGCCGCCGGCGGTCAGACGAGCGGCCAGGGGTAACGGCGGCCGGTCGTGTCGACCGGGAACTTGGGCTTGGCCGCCACCCGGCGGGCCCGGGCCACCAGCGCGGCGCACTCGCCGTCGTCCAGCAGGCCCTCCAGCGCCCGAGGCGGGCCCTCCGTCGCCAGGCGCCGGGCGCCCTCGACCAGGTGGTCGTCGATGGGCTCGCCGCCGAAGTCCCAGATCACGGTGCGCAGCTTGGTCTCGCAGTGGAACGTGAGGCCGTTGTCCACCGCCCACACCCGGTCGTCCTCGCCCACCAGGCAGTGCCCGCCCTTGCGGTCGGCGCTGTTCGCCAGCAGGTCGAAGCAGCAGATGGTGCGCAGCACGCCGTGGCGCGCCGGGTCCTCCAGCAGGGTGAAGTAGTGCTCGTCCACGTCGAAGGGGACGAAGCGCTGCAGCGAGCCCGTCCCGAACGGCAGGTCGGCGTCGGTGCGCAGGACGGTCTCGGGCACGATGTCCCAGCCCAGCCACGCGGACAGCTCGTAGGCCGCCACCTCGCGCCGGTCCAGTCCGGCCGGGAAGTCCCACAGCGGCCGCTCGCCCCGCTGGGGCTTGTACACCGCCCGCAGGCAGCCGCCGTCGGCCCGCACGTCGACCAGCAGCGTCGCGTTCGAGCTCCAGGGCATGCGCCCGAGCACCTCCACCTCCCCCGAGCGCAGGAGGTCGAGGGTGGTCAGTTCATCCGCGGGCATGCGTGGCCGTCGGGGTCGATCGGCAGTCCGCAGAACCCGCAGTCGGGCCGGCCCTTGGCCACGAGGTCGAGCGCGAAGCGTCCGAACGCCTTGGCCTGGGGCAGCGTGAAGCAGAAGCGGGCCGTCGCCGGCTTGTCGTCCTCGCCCGCCAGCTCCTCGAGGACCACGACGATGCGTCCCTCGGGCTCGTCGTACTTCACCCCGATGGACCCGACGTCCCAGGCGAAGGGCAGCGGAGTGACCGAGCCGTGGCCCTTGATGGGCTCGACGTCCGGCGACAGGTCGTCCAGCAGCGCCAGCAGGTACTCGCCCAGCGCCGCCACCTGCTGCTTCTCGCAGCGGAGGTAGACCAGGCCGGCCTCGTCCCCGCCGGCGAGGAAGAACACGCGCTTGCCGGGCGGGCCCTCGGCGCCGGGCCAGAAGACCTCGGCGCGCGGGAAGTCGTAGGACTCGCCCATGGTCACGACGCCACCAGGGAGCCGCTCGAGCCGGTGTCGTTGACCTTGAGGATGATCGGGCCCCCGTCGCTGTAGGCGATGGCGGTCAGCGAGCAGGGCGACACGACGATGCGCTGGAACAGGTCGAGGTGGGTGCCCATGGCGTGCGCCACCGCGGCCCGGATGGGGTCGGCGTGGGACACGGCGACGATGGTCTCGCCGGGATGTGCGGCCCGCAGCCGGTCGAGCGTGGACACCATGCGGGTCTGCATGGCGAGGAACGACTCGCCGCCGGGGAAGGCGAAGCCGCTGGGGTAGCGCTGGATGGTGGCCCACTCCTTGCGCTTCATGGCCGCCTTGAGCTCGAGGCCGGTCCACTCGCCCGTGTCCAGCTCGAGCAGGCCCTCGTCGGGCACGACCTCGAGGCCGAGGGCCAGGGCGATGGGGGCCGCGGTCTCTCGGGTGCGCTCCAGCGGGGAGGCGTAGACGGCGGCGACCCGCGGCGGCCTGGGCCGCTGCCCGTTGCCGCGGGGCCGGTCGTCGGCGGGCGGCTGGGCCATGGCCCCGATGCGGGCGGCCACGTCCTCGGCCTGGCGGCGCCCGGTGTCGGACAGGTGTAGGCCAGGGGCGCGGCCCGGCAGTTCCTTGCCGGTCGTCCCGGTCGTGCCGTGGCGCACCAGCAGCACCACGGTGGCCGTGGGCGCGCGACGGCGGCCGGCAGTTCGGCGTTCGGGTCGCGTGGTAGCGGTCCGCTCGGCTCGGGGCATCGCCTGCTCAACCTATCGTCAGCGGGCGTGGAAGACCCGGCGACACCCCAGACCGCGGTCGCCCTGGCCCTGGCCCGGCTGGAGGCAGAGGTCACGGCCTGCCGGGCCTGCCCGCGGCTGGTGGCGTGGCGCGAGCAGGTCGCGGTCGAGCGCCGGGCCGCGTTCCGGGACGAGGAGTACTGGGCGCGGCCCGTCCCCGGCTTCGGTGACCCGGCGGCCCGGGTCGTCGTGGTCGGCCTCGCGCCCGCCGCCCACGGGGCCAACCGCACCGGTCGCATGTTCACCGGCGACCGGTCTGGCGCGTTCCTGTACGCCGCCCTGTGGCGCACCGGGTTCGCCAACCAGCCCACGTCCGTCGCACGGGACGACGGGCTGGCCCTGCGCGGGATGTGGATCACCGCGCCGGTCCGCTGCGCGCCCCCGGCCAACAAGCCGACGCCCGCCGAGCGCGACCGCTGCCGGCCGTGGCTGGAGCGGGAGCTGGCGTTGCTGCTGGACGTGCGGGTGTTCATCGCCCTAGGGCAGTTCGGCTACCAGGTGCTGTGCGGCCTGCTGGGCGTGGCCCCGCGCCCTCGGTTCGCGCATGGCGCGGAGGCCGCCGCGCCCGGTGGCCGGACCGTTCTCTGCAGCTACCACGTGAGCCAGCAGAACACGTTCACCGGCCGCCTGACCGAGCCGATGTTCGACGCCGTGCTGCTCCGAGCGCGGGACATAGCGGCCCTCGGAGCCGAGGTCTCCGAATAGGGGGGTGCGGTCGCGCACGCGGCCCGGGGGCGACTAGTTTCGTCCTTCGTCATCGGCCGGTTGGCGGCGGAGGCCCCGCGGGCTACGACCAGGGTGCCGGAGCTGACCGCGCCCGAGGAGCAACGCATGGCATACCACCTCGGCATCGACCTCGGCACGACCTACACCGCCGCGGCCGCGGAGCGCGGTGGGGTCATCGAGGCGCTGACCCTGGGCAACCGGTCGGCCTCCGTGCCGTCGGTCGTGTTCCTGCGGGACGACGGCGAGATCCTGGTGGGAGAGGCCGCCACCCGCCGCGCGACGACCGATCCCGGCCGCGTGGCCCGCGAGTTCAAGCGCCGCGTCGGCGATCCCACGCCCATCATCCTGGGCGGCACCCCGTACGCCGCCGAGATGCTGATGGCCCGGGTGCTGCGCTGGTCCGTCGACCGGGTGTGCGAGCAGCAGGGCGAGTCCCCACGGGCCATCGCCCTGACCCATCCGGCCAACTGGGGCCACTACAAGCTGGACCTGTTGACGCAGGCCGTCCGCCAGGTCGACCTGGACGCCGCCCTGCTGATCGCCGAGCCGGTGGCCGCGGCCACGTTCTACGCCTCGCAGCGCCGGCTGGAGCCGGGCTCGGTGGTGGCCGTCTACGACCTGGGCGGCGGCACGTTCGACGCCGCCGCCGTGCGCCGCACCGACGACGACAGCTTCGAGATCATCGGCTCGCCCGAGGGCATCGAGCGCCTCGGCGGCATCGACTTCGACGAGGCGGTCTTCGCCCACGTCCGGGCGGCGGTGGGCGACGGCCTCGACCGCCTCGACCCCGAGGAGCCCACGGCCCAGGCCGCGGTGGCCCGCTTGCGCCAGGAGTGCATCGACGCCAAGGAGGCGCTGTCCTCGGACACGGACGTCTCGATCCCGGTGCTGCTCCCCGGCCTGCAGACCGAGGTACGCCTGACCCGGGCCGAGTTCGAGGCCATGATCCGCCCGGCGATCTCCGAGACCCTCGTCGCCCTGCGCCGCGCCATCCGCACGGCCGGGGTCGCGTCCGAGGACATCAGCGCGGTCCTGCTGGTAGGCGGATCGTCAAGGATCCCGCTGGTGGCCCAGATGGTGGGGGCCGAGCTGGGGCGGCCCATCGCCATAGACGCCCACCCCAAGGACGCCATCGCCTTCGGCGCCGCCATCGCCGTCGCGGCAGACCGAGGCACCGCCACCCCCGAGTCCGTCACCACGGTCCTGCCCGACCACCGCCCCCCACCCCCCACAGTCACCCCCGACGCCGGCACCGTCCGAGGCCGCGCCCACGACCCCCGCCCCGCCCCCCCGACCTACCCCGGCGGCCCCCACGGCTCCCCCGGCTCCCCCCACTC
>JBKPRV010000068.1:0-3502 GCA_046734715.1 Actinomycetota bacterium
TAGGCGCCGGCCTCGAGCATGGCCAGGTAGTGGGGGTTGTACATGACGCCCAGGGTGTTGCCGAACGGGTCGACCACCGAGGCCGTCACGAACCCCTCGCCTCGCTCGATCACCGGCTGGTGGAGCGTGGCGCCCAGCTTGAGCAGACGATCCACCATCCCGTGCACGTCGTCGACGTGCCAGTACACGATGATGCCGCCCGGGCCGGCAGCGTCGCCCTCGACGGCGTGCCGCCGGTCGACCAGGCCCAGCTCGTGCTGGTGATCGCCGATGCGGAACTCGTAGTAGCCGCCGCCGGGCGTCTCGAAGTAGGGCGCGACGCCCAGGACCTTCGTGTACCAGTCCCGGGCCGCCTCCAGGTCGTCCGCCCAGTAGCTCACGGTGGCCATCCCTCGCAGCATCCGTCCGTTCCCTTCGGTGGGGGCTGTCTCGATCGGGGCCATCGTCCACCACAAAAGTGCTCACCAACTGAGCACTTTGTTTGCCAGACTGCGAGCGTGCGTGCGGACCGGCTCGTGGCTGCCCTGCTCGTCCTCCAGGCGCGAGGCCGGGTCACCGCGGCCGAGCTGGCTTCCGAGCTGGAGGTCTCGGTGGCGACGGCCCGGCGGGACCTGGAGGCGCTCTCGGTTGCGGGCATCCCCGTGTACCCCCAGGCCGGGCGGGGTGGGGGGTGGTCGCTGCTCGGCGGAGCTCGCACCGACCTCAGCGGGCTCACCGCGGCCGAGGCCGAGGTCCTGTTCGCCCTCGTGGGCCCCGCGGCGCGGCTGGTGCCCGAGGCCCGCACAGCGCTGCGCAAGCTGGTGCGGGCGCTGCCGGGCACGTTCCGGGCCGGGGCCGAGGCGGCGGCAACCGCCGTGGTCGTCGACCCAGCGGCGTGGGGGGCCGGCGGTCAGGGGCGGCCCCCGCTGGTAGACGTGCTCCAGGCAGCCGTCGTGCGGCGACGCCGGGTGTTGCTGGCCTACGCCGGGCGCCAGCGCCGGGGCGAGGTGCCGAGCCGGCTGCTGGTGGACCCCTGGGGGTTGGTCGACAAGGACGGTGTCTGGTACCTCGTGGCGGGCACCGAGGCGGGTCAGCGCACCTTCCGGGTCGACCGGGTGGTGGCGGCCGAGGTCACGGATCAGCCGGCCACGCGGCCGGTGGACCTGGACCTGCCGGCCCGGTGGGCGGACGTGGTCGACGCGGTGGAGGAGCGCCGCTCGCAGGTAGCGGCCACGGTCCTGGTCCCGTCCGGGCTGGTGGATGTCGTGCGCGACCGGTTCGGGCGCCACTGCAGCGTCGACGGGGCGGCCGGCGGCGGCCGGACCCGGGTGCGGGTGGCGTCGCACACGGCCACCAGCGTCGCCGAGCAACTGGCCGGCTTCGGCGCACTGGTGCAGGTGGTGTCGCCGGCGGCGGTGCGGGCCGAGCTGGGCCGGATCGGCGCCGAGCTGGCCGCCCGCTACCCGGGCTGACTTCGCCGGCGGGACCGCGTGCCGCCACGCCAGTGGAGCCTCAACCTGACGCGGCGGCCGGTCCTGTGGCCCCAGAGTCGGGCCCTGCACGCCCGACTCTCTCGATCAGCGACGCCATCGTGGTGCCTGGAAGGTAGGCGGCGATGGGAGCCGCCCGGACGGCGGCGTCGAGCGCGTGGGCGTCGTCGCCGACGAGGATCCGCCACTCGCCCGCTCGCACGCCGTCGAGGATGATCGTCGCCGCCTGGGCCGCCGACGTCGGCGCGGTGTCCCGGAACATGTCGGCGAACATGCGGACCCCCTGCCGCACGTCGTCGTCGCTCGCCGCCGCGGGCAGGCCCCGAGCGACCATCGCCGCCCGGACCTCGGCCACCTCTTCGGCAGTCATGTCCTCTGGCTCGGGGCCACCGTGGGCCCGGCGAGTGTTGGCGACGATGTCGGTGCCGATGTGGCCCGGCATGACCACCGCCACCTTGACGTGGGGGGCGTTGACCCGGAAGTCCTCGAGCAGCGCCTCCGAGAACCCCTTCACCGCGAACTTGGCCGAGCTGTACGCGGTGTGGGGCGAGCCGGGGACCGCCGTCGCCCAGAACCCGTTGACGCTGCTCGTGTTCACGAGACAGCCCTCGTCGGACGCGATCAGCAGCGGGACGAACGCCCGGGCGCAGTTGTACACCCCGCCCCAGCACACGCCGAAGGTGCGCTCCCACTCGTCCCGCGGCCCGACGACGAAGCTGCCTCCGCCCCCGATGCCGGCGTTGCTGAACACCAGGTGGACGTGGTCGGTGGCGTGCTGGTCCACCACCTCGTCCCGGAACCGCTCGACCGCGTCCCCATCGGCGACGTTGCACACGTGCGTCGTGACCCGACCGCCGCCCGCGGCCCGGGCCGCGGTGTCGGCCAGTCCGGCCTCGTTCACGTCGCACACAGCGACCGCGCAGCCCGCCGCGGCGAGCTGGACCACCAGCTCGCGGCCGATCCCGCTACCGCCTCCCGTGACCACGGCGAGCTTCCCCTCGAACGACTCCACCTGCGTCTCCTCCCGGCCGATCCGGGATGTCTACCGCGTCATGGCGGGCCCACGCCCTTGGGAAGCGCGGCGAGCTCTGCCCAGGCCACCGCGACCGTCATCTGATGATGGTGCGAAATACGCCTGGAGCGAGACCGCCGTGAGCCAACCGAGTACGAGTGCGGTGGCCAAGGCGAGCCGCAGGCTGAAGCCACCGAGACGGGGTGCGACGAGCACGAGCACGACAGTGGCCGGCATGGTTCGACCGGCGAGGAGCCATCGTCGGCCGTACTGAGATCCGAGCGGCACGGCGAGCACAAGACTGGCGGAGAGCGCGGCGACGAACGCGAGCGGCGTCACGATGCCGTGGACGATCGCGTGCCAGCTGAAGTCGTCGGGGAGGCCGCTGGGTGTACCGACCGGAAAGCCGTCGGCGGCATCCGTGACGAAGAGCCCGGCGGCGACGAGTCCGGCCCCGAGGCCGGCGACGAGTGCGGTGCCGCGGGCGACACGGCGCGTTCCGGGAAGCATGTGGCGCAGCGCGAGCGCGGCCGCGATGACCAGCAGCCCGGTGACGACGAAGTTGACGATCTGCACCCATCCGAAGTCGCCGACGCTCAGCGCGCTGAACGGATGGCGCGTGATGTCGAAGCCCTCGCGTGCGAAGCCCTGGATCGACGCCGTCACCAGGAACACGGGACCTGCGATGACACCCGCGAGGAGCCCGACCTGCGGCCACGTCCGCGCGGTCTGACGTACGGCCTGCGGCGGGCGGATCTCGGGCGTGGCGGTGTGGGACATTGCGTCCACCTCCTTCGGTGGACGGGCGATGCACCCGTCCGAGGAGAACGCCGAACGACGCCGCTCCCGTTCGACACGGACAACGGTCGGCTCGCACAACAGGCATGAGCGAGAATGAGTGTTCGAGAAATTCTCCGGACCCGTGTCGATCCGGCGACGCCCCATGCGGCGTTCAGGTCGAGACGCCTCGCTCCACCGTCCGGCGGGGCAGGCGCCTCAAACCGAATCCAGCACACGAAGG
>JBKPRV010000069.1:0-21574 GCA_046734715.1 Actinomycetota bacterium
GGCCCAGGGAGCCCAGCCCCACTGCGGCCACCCAGGCGCCCGCCTGGGAGGGGCCGGCCGCCAGGGCCAGGGCCAGGGACGTGGCGCCCGCCACTCCGGGGGCGGCGCCGACCGCCACCGTGACTCCCCGACGGAGTGCCCCGCCGGGGAGCAGGGGCTCGAACGGGGGGAGAACCGGTAGGCGCCGCTCGCGGGCCAGGTCGGCGGCCTCGACCCGGACGGCGGCGGTCGAGGCCGGCCGACCCCCGATCACAGGGTCACGAACGAAGGCCTCCGCACGAGCCACACCCCATGATCGAACACCTGTTCGCCAGCTGTCAACAGCCAACAGCGGGGAGGCGGCCAATCACCCCGACCAACAGCCGCTCGACCGTGACGCCCGAGGCCAAGTTGCGGGAGCGAGGGATCGAGCACCCGAGCCCCACGTCACAGCCAGCAGCCGACAGGGCTCACAAAACCAGAGGAGCAGCTACTCGACCGTGACGCTCTTGGCCAGGTTGCGGGGGCGGTCGATGTCGCGGCCGAGGGCGAGGGCGGCATGGTAGGCCAGGAGCTGGAGCGGGATGCCCAGCAGCACCGGGGCCAGCTCGGGGGCGCTGCGGGGGACCTGCAGCACCGCGGCGAAGCGGTCGTCCGCGTCCAGCGGGGCGTCGGTCACCGCGATCACGGGGCCGCGGCGGGCGCGGATCTCCTCCACCGTGGAGAGGTTCTTGTCCAGCAGGGCGTCGTCCGGCAGCACCACCACCGTCGGCACCTCGGGGCCGACCAGCGCCAGCGGGCCGTGCTTGAGCTCGGCCGCCGGATAGGCCTCGGCATGGACGTAGGACACCTCCTTGAGCTTCTGGGCGCCCTCCTGGGCCACGGGGTAGCCGCCCACCCGGCCCACGAAGAACATCCCCGCCGCGGGCGCGACCAGGTCGCGAGCGACCTCAGCCACCGAGGACTCCGCCGACAGCACCGTGGCGATCTGGTCCGGCAGGGCGGTCAGGGCCGAGATCAGGCGGGAGCCGTCGCCGGGGCCCAGGTCCCGGACCCGGCCCAGGTGCAGCGCCAGCAGGGCGAACACCACCACCGTCGAGGTGTAGCTCTTGGTCGACGCCACCGAGATCTCGGGCCCGGCGTGGATGTAGACGCCCGACCCGCACTCCCCCGCCACCGTGCTGCCGGTGGCGTTCACCACGCCGATGACGTCGCCACCCTTGCGCTTGACCTCGCGGATGGCGGCCAGGGTGTCGAACGTCTCGCCCGACTGGCTCACCGCCACGTACAGCGTCTCGGGATCGATGACCGGGTTGCGGTAGCGGAACTCCGAAGCGGCCTCGGCATCGGCCGGAATGCGGCTCAGGGACTCGATCAGCAGGGCTCCGGCCTGCCCCGCATAGAACGCGGAGCCACAGCCCAGGACCTTGACCCGCCGCACGCCCAGCACGTCCCGGGCCGAGAGCCGCACGCCGCCCAGGTGCGCGGTGGCGAAGCGGTGGTCCAGCCGGCCCCGCAGCGCCCGTTCGACCGCGGCGGGCTGCTCGTGGATCTCCTTGTGCATGTAGTGGGCGTGGCCGGCCAGGTCGAAGGCGGTGGCCGCCACGTCGGTGGTGGCCGGGCGCTTGTCCGTGGGCCGGGCGTCGAGGGTGAACGTGCGGTAGGCGCCCGCCTGCACCACGGCCATCTCGTGGTCGTCGAGCTGCACGATCTGGTCGGTGTGGCGGACCAGCGCCGCCGGGTCGGAGGCCACGTAGTGGGCCCGGCGCCCGACGCCCAGCACCAGCGGGCTGCCGTTGCGGGCCACCACGATGCGATCGGGCTGGCGGTCGTCCACCACGGCCAGGCCGTAGGTGCCGGCCACCAGCGACAGGGACTCGCGCACGGCCTCCTCCAGCGACAGCCCGGCCTCGCGGCGCAGGCCCACCAGCTGGGCGATGACCTCGGTGTCGGTGTCGGACGCGGGGGCGACCCCCTCGGCGGCCAGCTTGGCCCACAGCTCGGGCGCGTTCTCCACGATGCCGTTGTGCACCACCGCCACGTGCCCCGAGGCGTCGAGCTGGGGGTGGGCGTTGGCGTCGGTGGGCTCGCCGTGAGTGGCCCAGCGGGTGTGGCCGATGCCCACCGACCCCGCCAGCCGCTTGGGCAGCGCCGCCACCATGTCGTCCACCCGCCCGGCCCGGCGGTGGACCCGCAGGCCCGAGGGGCCGATCACCGCCACGCCGGCGGAGTCGTAGCCCCGGTACTCGAGCCGGGCCAGGCCCTCCACCAGGACGGGGACGGCGTCCCCGCTGCCGATGGTCCCGACGATGCCGCACATGGCGATGTCCTCTCAGCCGTAGACGATCCGGCGGATCTGCCGGTGGGTCAGGGGTGGGGCGGCCACCGGCCGGGAGGCCAGCTCGGCGGCGATCCGGTCGAAGATGGCCGGGTTGGCCAGGCCGGACGCCTGGAGCTGGCGGTGCCGGCGGCGCACCACGGCCTCGGTGGTCTCCGCGAAGTAGGCGACGACGTCGTCCACCACCCGCCGGGCCACGCCCGCGGGCCGGTGC
This sequence comes from Actinomycetota bacterium, assembly GCA_046734715.1. GTDB lineage: Bacteria > Actinomycetota > Acidimicrobiia > Acidimicrobiales > VFJN01 > ZC4RG19. The sequence continues at coordinate 2,532 of JBKPRV010000069.1, forward strand.
GTCGTGCGGACCAGGTGGTCGACGAGGTCGTCCATGGACGCCGATCGTCGCCCAACCGCCCCGCAAAGGCAAAGATCTTGCCCGGATTCGGGCAAAACTTGAGGTTCAGCTCAGGGGAACAGCCCGCGGGCGGTTATGGCGGCCGCCACCCGATCGACCGCAACCACGTGGGCGGCGGTGCGCATGTTGACCTCCAGCGTCTGCGAGCGGGCCCAGACGGCGTTGAACGCGGCCTCCATCCGGGCGCGCAGCCGCTCGGCCACCACCGCATCGTCCCAGGGGTAGCCCTGGCGGGCCTGCGCCCACTCGAAGTAGCTGGCCGTCACGCCGCCGGCGTTGGCCAGGATGTCCGGCACCACCGCGATCCCCCGGCGGTCGAGCACCGGTTGGGCCTCGACCATGGTCGGCCCGTTGGCCGCCTCCACGATCAGCGGCGCGGTGATGCGTTCGGCCACCGCGGCGTCGATGCACCCGCCCAGCGCCGCCGGTACCAGCAGCTCGCAGTCGATGTCCCACACGGCGTCGGCGACGATCGGCTCGCCGCCCCCGAACCCCGCCACGGTGCCGGTCTCCGACACGTGGTCGGACAGGGCGCCGATGTCGAGGCCGCCCTCGTTGAGCACCGCGCCGCCGATGTCGCTCACCGCGACGACCCGCATGCCCGCCGAGCTGAGCAGGAAGGCCAGCGGGGCGCCCACCTTGCCGAAGCCCTGGAGCACGGCCCGGCTGCCCACGAAGGGCAGGCCCAGCTCGCGGAAGGCGACGCGGGCGCAGGCCAGGCACCCGGCCGAGGTGGCCCCCGAGTGGTTGCGGGTTCCGCCGAGCGACAGCGGCTTGCCCGTGACCGACGCGGGCATGGCGTGGCCCTGCATGATCGACAGCGTGTCCATGAGCCAGGCCATGACCCGACCGTCGGTGTTCACGTCCGGGGCCGGGATGTCCACGTCGGGCCCCAGCAGCGGGCTGATCTGGTAGGTGTAGCGCCGCGTGATCCGCTCCAGCTCGCCCAGCGAGAGGCTGCGGGGGTCGCAACACACGCCGCCCTTCGCGCCACCGAACGGCAGGTCGACCAGGGCAGTCTTGAACGTCATCATGGCGGCCAGGGCCTTGACCTCGTCGGCGTCGACGTCGGGGTGGAAGCGGATGCCGCCCTTGCCCGGGCCGCGGGTCGTGTCGTGGTGCACCCGCCATCCGGTGAACACCTCGACCGAGCCGTCGTCCAGCCGCACCGGGATGGCCACCTCGAGCATACGTTGGGGGGTGCGCAGCATGCGGTGCACGTCGGAGTCGAGCTTGGCCAGCTCGGCGGCTTCATCGAGATTGTCGAGGACGGCCTGCCAGGCCCTGGAACTCATTGTCACTCCTTCTTGAGGCCGACGTCGTTGGCGGCCGTTCCCCCAAGCATGCCCACACTTGGGGGTGGAGTGACGTTACTTCTGCGAATCGCCCTCGGCCGCCTCCGGCGGAGCGTCTTCCGAAGATTCGGAGGCAGCCGGCCCGGCGGCTTCACCGTTGCCCGAGGGGGGCGGGTAGTAGATGTAGAGGCCCCGGATCACATCGAGCAGCTGGGCGCCGGTCCAGCCTTCGGCCAGGTGCACGGTGATCACGCTGCCGTTGGCGTGGACCTGGGTGACCCCGCCGCTCTCGAACAGCCGGCGGGCCATCTCGTCGACGGGCCGGTCGTCGAGGATGTCCTCGACCGAGGCGTAGCGCTCGTGGCCCATGCCGGTGAGCGAGCGGTTGATCTCGAACCGCGCCAGGCCCGGCGTGGACGACGGCTTCTCGACGACGTTGATCGGCTGTCCCATGGCGGGCGGCATGATATCCCTGCGGTCGGACCGCTCCCGAACCGGAGGACGCAGTGAGCACCGAGACCATCGAGGTCACCGGCCACATCGTGGATTCGCTGCTGCTGGCGAAGATCCTCGACACCATCCTCGACGCCGGCTGCGACTACGAGATCGACGAGGTGCACATCGGCAAGACCAGCCTGGACCCCAGCACGGCCCGCATCGCCGTGACCGGGGCCGACGCGGTGCTGGGCCCGCTGCTGGACGAGCTCCAGGTGCACGGGGCCAACCGGACCGTCGAAGGCGACGTCCAGCTCGTGCCCGCCGAGCGGGACGGCGTGCTGCCCACGGGGTTCTACTCCACCACCAACCTGGCCAGCGACGTGCGCGTCGACGGGACCTGGCTGCCGGTCGAGAACCCGGAGATGGACTGCGCCCTGGTGGTGGCCGAGGGCCGGGCCCACACCGCGCCGATGCACCGGATCCGGGCCGGCGACCAGGTGGTGGTGGGCAGCGACGGCGTACGGGTCCACGCCCCGTCCCACGCCCGCGGCACCCAGATGTTCGAGTTCATGGCGTCCGAGGTCTCGTCCGAGAAGCCCAAGGGCCTGCTGGTGACCCAGGTCGCCGAGCGGATCCGGGCCGCGCACCGTCGCGGCGGCCGGGTGCTGGTGGTGCCCGGGCCCGCGGTCGTCCACACCGGCGGGGCCACCGACCTGGCCCGCATGGTGGACGAAGGCTGGGTCGACCTGCTGTTCGCGGGCAACGGCTTCGCCACGCACGACATCGAGGCCAACGTGCTCGGGACGTCGCTGGGCGTGTCGGTGGCCGAGGGCACGCCCACGGAGGGGGGACACGCCAACCACCTGCGGGTGATCAACGAAGTGCGGCGCCACGGGTCGATCGCCGCCGCCGTGGAGGCGGGGTTCGTGACCGGCGGCGTCATGCACGCCTGCGTTCGGCGGGCTGTGCCGTTCGTGCTGGGCGGGTCCATCCGGGACGACGGCCCGCTGCCCGACGTGATCTCCGACACCATGGCCGCGGCCGACGCCATGCGGGCCCAGCTGGGCGGGGTCGAGGTGGCGCTGATGCTGGCGTCCACCCTGCACGCCATCGCCACCGGCAACTGCCTGCCCGCGGGGGTGGAGACGTTCTGCGTAGACATCAACCAGGCGGTGGTGACCAAGCTGGCCGACCGGGGCAGCCACCAGGCGCTCGGCATCGTGACCGACGTGGGCCCGTTCGTCCGCCAGCTCACCGACGAGCTGTTGCGCGACGCATGACCGCCGGGGACCTGAGCTGGGGCCGCCGCATCCTGATGTGCCCGCCCCGCCACTTCGGGGTGCTGTACGAGATCAACCCGTGGATGTCGAGCGAGGTGACGGTCGACGCCGACCGGGCCGCGGCCCAGTGGGACCACCTCGCGGCCACGCTGAAGGCCGCGGGCGCGGAGGTGGTGGAGATGGAGGCCCACCCGGAGGTCCCCGACCTGGTGTTCACGGCCAACGCCGGCCTCGTCAACGGGGATCGGTTCGTCCCCAGCCACTTCCGCCACCCCGAGCGCCAGCCCGAGACCGAGGTCAACGCCGCGTGGTTCGCGGCGGAGGGCTGGCGGGTGGACCGGCTGCCCGAAGACCTCGACCACGAGGGCGCCGGCGACGCCCTGCCCTTCACTCCCGAGGGCGGCCACACCGTGCTGCTGTCGGGCTACTCGTTCCGCTCGGACGCCCGGGCCGCCACCGCCCTGGCCGACCTGCTGGCCTGCCCGGTGCGACCGGTGCAGCTGGTCGATCCCCGGCTGTACCACCTCGATCTGACGTTCTGCCCGCTGGACGGCCGCCGGGCGCTGGTGGCCCCTCTGGGCTGGGACAGCTACGGCTGCAAGGTGGTCGAGGCCCTGGTGCCGGAGCCGCTGGTGCTGACCGACGAGGAGACGCTGTCGTTCTGTGCCAACTCGGTCGTGGTGGACACCACGGTGGTGATGCCAGCGGCCCCGCCCCGCGTGGCCCGCCAGCTCGAGGCCTGGGGCTTCGACGTGGTGGAGTGCCCGGTGGCCGAGTTCCTCAAGGCCGGCGGCGGCTGCCGCTGCCTCACACTGGCACTGGACGTCGTGCTGTCCGCGTAGCTTCCCGCCACGCCCACGCGGCGAGGACGATCGAGACGACGCCCAGGACCACGTGGACGACCGTGAAGCCGACGTCGTGGTCGGCGGCCACGATGCGGATGTCGCGCACGACCCAGACGGTGACCGTCCAGGCGGCCAGCGCGCTCACGGCCACGAGACGGAGTCGGGCGCTCCCCCGCCACAGGGCGGCGAGCACGGCCAGCGCCAGCAGGGTGAAGCTCAGGGCCAGGCCGGTGCGGCCCAGCTTCTCGCCGGTGTCGAGGTCGGCGTCGCCCCAGACGTTGAAGATCCGGGTGGTCCACACGAACAGCGTCCAGCCCACCAGGGTGAGGGCAGCAGGGCGGCGCATGCCGCGAGGCTAGGGCCGGCCGGATCGGACGGGCGAGTCAGGCGTCGGGATCCTCGTCGGGGTCGTCGGGCTCGTCGTTGGGCTCGTAGTCCTCGGGGGCGACGCCCCATTGCTGGAACAACGGCTCCGGCTCGGGACCCGGCAGGAGGTCGTCCTGCTCGGCCTCGCGCCGCGCCGCGTCGATGGTCTCGCCCAGGTCGTCGAGCTTTTCCTGCATCTGTTCGGGGGTGTCGGGCACGCCCCGGGTGTACCCCTTCGGTCCCCTCAGCACTCGTCGGGATCGAACAGCGTGCCCTGGGGGTCGGGGCGGACCAGCCGGGGCACGCCTGTCCACGGGAGGCTGTCCATGAACACCCAGCTCCGCCGGTGGATGGCGGACGGCCCCATGCCCCGCAGCACCGCCTTGTGGCGGGGGCAGGGGTAGCCCTTGTTGGCGTCGAACCACCACCAGGGATGGTGCTCGGCCTCGGCCCGCATGATGCGGTCCCGGGTCACCTTGGCCAGGATCGACGCCGCCGCGATCGACAAGCAGCGGGAGTCTCCCCGCACCAGCCGGTCGACGATGCCGCCGCCCACGAAGTCCCACTTGCCGTCGAGCAGCACCCGGTCCGGCGCCGGGCCCATGGCCTCCAGGGCTCGGCGGGCGGCCAGGCGCTGGGCCTCGCTCATGCCCAGCTCGTCGCACTCCTCGTGGCTGGCGTGGCCCACACCCCAGGCGGTGCACCAGCCCGCGATGCGGTCGAACAGGGCCTCCCGCTCGTGGGCGGTGAGCTGCTTGGAGTCGCGGACCTTGTAGACCCGGCGGTCGCGGGGCAGCACGGCGGCGCCCACGGTCAGGGGCCCGGCCCAGGCGCCCCGGCCGACCTCGTCCATGCCCACCACGACGTCGTGGCCCGCCTCCCACAGGGCTCGCTCGTACGCGAGCGACGGGGATCGGCCCTGCAGCGCCCGGCGCAACATGGGGGCGGTGGCGACCATCGAGCCGAGGCTAACCCCCCGCCGCCGCGCCTCCGAGCACAGTCGCGCTGCGCGACGCGGAATTCACGCCCCGTGTCCATTGACTCGGGTCCGGAGGCCGGGGAACATGGGTCACGGTCCAACCGGGAGGACGACCATGGCTGAGGGCGCACCGAACCGGGCGGGCTCCCAACCTGCGGGCGACATGTTGCCCGCCGGGGAACGCGTCGAGGTCCGCAACCGCTTCGACGGCTCGTGGTCCACGGGCTTCGAGGTAGCCGAGGCACTGCCGCCGCCGCAGCGCGACGCACCCGGGGCGTACCGGGTCAGGCGGGTCGCCGATCACGCGGTGCTGAACGCCACCTTCCCACCCGACGACCTACGCCGCGAGCCGCAGCGCCGCGGCTGGTAGGCCTCAGCCCGAGGGCTCGCCACCCACGCAAGCGGAGCCAGAAGGTCAGCCCAGCTTGGCGATGTTGGGCACCTCGTCGGCCTCCACCTCGGTGGCGAGGAACGCGTCGACCATCTCGTCCGCCACGGTCGGCGACGTGAGCCGCAGGCCCATGGCCAGCACATTCGCGTCGTTCCAGCGCCGCGCCCCCTCGGCGGTGGGGCCGTCCGTGCACAGCGCAGCCCGCACGCCGGGGACCTTGTTGGCGGCCATCGAGACCCCCGTCCCCGTCCAGCAGCACACCACACCCCGGTCCGCCCGGCCCTCGGCCACGGCCTCGCCCACGCCCCGGCCCACGTCGGGCCACGGGTCGCCCTCCCCCACCACGACGACCTCGTGGCCGCGCTCGGCCAGGGCCTGCTTGATGTGGTCGGTCACGCCCGTCCGCTCGTCGGTGCCGAAGGCGATCCGCATGCCGCCCAGCGTAGGGCTGCCCGCAGCGGTAAACCCTGGGCTATGGAGCGCTACGAGGTGACCGACGGCAAGGGCTTCGGGCTGGCGGATCACGACCCCGGCGCCACCAGCGGCATCGACGGGAAGGCCGAGGGCCGGGCCGAGGTGGTCCGGCTCACCGCCCGGCTGGCCGAGCTGCACGAGCTGCTGTACGCCGACGGCCGCCACGGCCTGCTGGTGGTGCTCCAGGGCATGGACACCTCGGGCAAGGGCGGTGCCATCCGCAAGGCGTTCCAGGGCCTGGACCCGACCGGCGTGCAGGTGGCCACGTACAAGGCGCCGACCGAGGTCGAGCTGGCCCACGACTTCCTGTGGCGGGTCCATGCCAACACGCCGGCCCGGGGCCACATCTCGATCTTCGACCGCAGCCACTACGAGGACGTGCTCATCGTCCGGGTCCACGGGCTGGTGCCCAAGGCCCGCTGGAGGGCCCGCTACGCACACATCCGCAACTTCGAGTCGCTGCTGACCGACGAGGGCACGGTCGTGCGGAAGTTCTTCCTGAACATCTCCAAGGACCAGCAGGCGGAACGGTTGCGGGCGCGGATAGCAGACCCCACCAAGCGCTGGAAGTTCCGGGTCGCGGACCTCGACGAGCGCGAGCTGTGGGACGACTACCAGGCCGCCTACGAGGAGGCCATCCGGCGCACGGCCACGCCCGAGGCGCCGTGGACCGTCGTGCCCGCCGACCACAAGTGGCACCGCGACCTGGTCATCTGCCGCACCATCGTGGACACGCTGGAGGGCCTCGACCTGCGCTACCCCGACACCGGGGAGGACCTGTCCGGTGTCGTGGTGGAGTGACGGTCAGCCGGCCTTGCCGGGGCGACCGGGAGCCAGCAGGCTGCGGCGGCGAGCCTCCTTGACCCAGCGCTGGGCGGTGGAGACCGGGACGCCGTTGGCGTCGGCAAGATGCGCGACCGGGCGGTGGGTGGTGGCGGCCAGGTGGCGGTAGGCCACGGCCACCTCGGCGTAGAAGTCGTCGGCATAGCCCCGCCCGTCGTCACGCAGGGCGGGCGTCAGGGTGGCCTCGGGCCACGCGTCCACGCCGTCAGGGGCGCTGGGGTGGAGCTGGGCGTTGGCGGCCGCCTCGATGCGCCCCACCGGGATCGAACGCAGCACCTCGGCCGACACCACGCCGCCGACGTGCAGGTCGACGAGGTGGAAGCGGCCGTCCTCGCCCTCGGCCACTCGCACCCGCACGGTGGGCGGCTCCGGTTCTGCACCCGGCGGGACGTCCCGCCACTCGTGCCAGCCGTCGTCAACGGCGACGAGGTGGGCGGCGGCCATACCCGCCAGGATACCCGGGCACGTGACAAGAATCCTATTGAGCGCATCTAGACGTCTGAATACGCTCAAAGCGACTACGACCCACGCGCGGTGGGTCAGGAAGAGAGAAGGATGTCTACGACAGTCGCCATCGCTGCCGCGGTGGCCGTGCTTGTGGTGGTCGTGGTGGCGCTCAAGTCCGTCCACCGCATCGGACCGTCCGAGGTCGGACTGGTCACCAAGAAGCTGGGGTTCCGCAAGCTGCACGGCGACAACCCCATCGCCTTCCGGGGTGAGGCCGGCTACCAGGCCGAGCTCCTCATGCCCGGTCTGCGGTTCCGCCTGTGGCCGATCTCCTCGGTCACCCGCCACCCCTGGGTCCAGGTGCCCGCGGGCGAGATCGGCGTGATGATCTCCCAGGTCGGCCGGCCCCTGCCCATCGGCGCCAAGAGCGCCCGCTATCACCCGTCGTTCGGCGACTTCTCGCAGCTCGATGCCTTCCTCCAGGGCGGCGGCGAGAAGGGCGTCCAGCGCCCGGTGCTGCCCCCCGGCACCCTGGTGCCGCTGCACCCGGTGGCGTTCATCGTCATCACGTCCCGCGAGGTCTTCGGCGTGCCGGTGGCCCCCGAGCTGGCCGCGCTGGCCGGCGGTGGGCAGCTCACGCCCGAGTCCTTCGGCCTGTCACCCGAGCAGCTGGGCGTGGTGGTCATCGCCCCCCAGGGCGCGGACGACGTCGTCGGCCTGGTCACCACGCTGGAGGGCCAGCCCCTCGACAAGGGCGACATCGCCTCCCGCCTGGGCGGCTTCGGCGACATCACCGCCCTGGAGAGCGAGCAGGGCACCACCAACGCCCAGCTCATCGAGACGCTCATGGGCTCGAAGAACGAGCTGCACAACAACTACCAGGACTTCCAGGCGTTCCTGGACGCCGGTGGGCGCATCGGCCTGCAGCACGACCCGCTGCTGTACGGCGCCTACCTGCTCAACCCGTTCCTGGTGCGCGTCCAGCTGGTGCCCATGCTGGTGGTCAACCAGGGCGAGGTGGCGGTCATCAAGGGCTTCGTCGGCCTGCCCACGCTCGACACCTCGGGCGCCGAGTTCAAGTTCGGCTCCATCGTGCGCCCCGGGCACCGCGGCATCTGGGAGGAGCCGCTGCGCACCGGCAAGTACGCCATCAACCCCCGCGTCTACGCGGCGGAGATCGTGCCGACCTTCATCCTCACCCTGAACTGGGCCAACGCCGCCAGCCAGGCGCACGATCTCGACGCCCGCCTGGAGCCCATCGTGGGCAAGAGCCGGGAGGGCTTCATCTTCACCATCGACCTCCAGGTGCAGATCCACGTGTCCGACACCAAGGCGCCCAAGGTGATCTCGATGGTCGGCACCATGCTCAACCTGGTCAACGAGGTGCTCCAGTCGGCGGTGGGCAACCACTTCCGCAACACCCTCCAGGACCTGGAGGCGGTGCGCTTCATCGAGACCCGGCGCGAGGTGCAGGGCTCGGCGTTCCACGCCGTGAGCGAGTACCTGGCCGCCTACGACGTCGAGACACGGGGCGTCTACATCCAGGACGTGGTGTTCCCCCAGGAGCTGGTCGAGGTCCTCACCCGGCGCGAGATCGCCAACCAGGAGCGCACCACCTACGTCGAGCAGGAGCGGGCCGAGACCGCCCGCGTGGAGGTCGAGAAGGCCAGGGGCACGGCCAACATGCAGGCCGAGCTGGCCGCGGCACAGGTCTCGGTCGAGATCAGCACCAACCAGGCGCAGGCCCGGGAGGCCGCGGCCAACGGCGAGGCCGCCTACGTGCGGCTGACCGGTCAGGCCGAGGCCGACCGCACCCAGGCCATCGGCCTGGCCGAGGCCCGGGCCGCCGAGGCCCTGGGGCTGGCCAAGGCCGCCGGCTACCAGGCCCAGCGCGAGGCCATCGGCGACGTGCCCACCGCCCTGGTGGCCGTGGCCGGCGCGGTGGCCGACGGCCACATCGACATCGTCCCCGACGTGCTGGTCACCGGGAACGGCGGTGCCCTCGACGGACTGGCCGCCACGCTGATGAACACGCTGCGCCACAGCAACGGCAGCAACGGGCCCGCCCCGAAGCCCGTGCCCCCCGCTCCCCCTACCCCGCCCGCGGTGGAGAGCGGCGGGACCGACGGAAGCTGAGGTCGCTAGGTGCCGAGGTGGGGAGCCACCTCGGCACCGAAGCGCTCGATCTGGTCGACCAGCTCCGTGCGGTCCCGGGAACGGAACCGCACCTGGAGCTGGTTGGCCCCGTTCTCGGTCCAGGTGCGGAGCGATGCGGCGATCGCTTCGGGCTCGCCCACGAGGAAGCGGCCTACGTCCCACGTCGGCGTGCCGACGTAGCAGCCGACGTTGGCGCCCACGTCGAACGCCTCGGGGAGGCCCGCCTCGGCCCGCAGGTCGCGCAGGCGGGTGACGATCCCCGGCAGGTCCCGGGGACGGACGCCCTGCGGCAGCCAGCCATCGCCGAACTGAGCGGCTCGCCGGACCGCCACCGGCGACGATCCGCCCACCCACAGCGGGACCGACGCCTGCACCGGCCGCGGGGCGAGCGCCGCGCCCGGGACGTCGCCGTCGAGCGCCGCCCGCAGCGCGGGCAGGGCCGCCTCCATGTAGGCGCCTCTGGCCGCGAAGTCCACGCCCAGCAGGGCGAACTCGGCTTCGACATGCCCCGCGCCCACGCCCACGATGGCGCGGCCGCCCGAGAGCCGGTCGAGGGTGGCGAACGCCTTGGCCACCTCCAGCGGGTGGTGGTACGGCAGGGCCAGCACGTGGCTGAGCAGGCGCACCGACCGGGTCACGCCGGCCAGGAACCCCAGCGTGGCCACCGGGTGGTACCAGGTCTCGCCCATGGTCTCGTCCAGCGGATGGGGGATGGCCACGTGCTCGCACACGCCCACGTACAGCGCGCCGGCCCGGTCCGCGGCTTGGGCCACGGCCACCAGGTCGGCGACGCCGGCGTCCGCCTCCCAGGGCTCGACGAAGATGCGGCTCTGGGCCTGGATCGGCAACTGCAGGCCCCAGGAGACGGTCCCCGAGGGGATGACCGCGCTCACTTGACCGCCGTGGGGGCGACGGGCCCGCCCAGCGCCCGGGTCAGGGGCAGCGGGGTGGCGCACAGCAGGAAGTCGTGCTGGCCGTCGGCCGCGCAGTCGGCGGCCAGGTCGTCCAGCGCCCACAGCTGGCCTTGCGCCAGGCCCATGTCCACCAGGTGGAGCAGGTGGACCGGCAGCAGCACCGCGGGGTCCTCCGGCGGCCACACCTCCAGCGCCAGCGTGTCGGTGGCCACCGCCGCGATGTCGTGGTCGTGCAGCCACTCGACCGAGCGGGTGGACAGGCCCGGCGCGTCCCCGCCGAAGCGCCGGCGATCGCCGGCCCGCAGGTGGTGCATCTGACCGGTCCGCACCAGCAGGACGTCGCCCGGCTCGGCCGTCACGCCCGCCCGGGCCAGCGCGGCGTCGAGGTCGTCGCCGCCGATGGCGTACCCACCGTCGAGGTGGTCGACGCCGTGGAGCCGGGCCACGTCGGCCAGCACGCCCCGGGTGACGACCGGGCCGTAGTGCTCGACGCCCAGCCGGCCGGCCCCCGCCTCGTCCACCACCGCGGCGTCGGTCCCGTTGTACAGGCGCCCGCCGTAGCTGGCGTGGGCCAGGGCGTCCCAGTGGGTGGCGGCCTGCACACCCATGCTCAGGGCATCGTCGCTGGTGCAGAAGCCGTCGGGGTCACCCGTGTAGGCGGCGTTGACCGCCAGCATGCGCCGCTGCGGGTTCTCCCGCCCCGGGATCTGGCCCGTCTGCGGACCGTCCTCGTCGAACGGGATGGCGAGGGAGAACACCCGGCCCTGGCGCGCCGCGCCGATCCCCCGCAGCACCGCGGCGGTGTCGATCAGGTTGAGGGTGCCCCGCTGGTCGTCCGGCCCCCAGCGCCCCGTGTTCGACACCCGCGCCGCCAGGTGGCGCAGGTGGTCGGGCCAAGTCATAGAACCTGTTCTAGTTCGCGGACCACCCTCCCGGCTCGAATGGCTGGGCTCAGCGCCGCGGGGGCAGCGGGGGACCTACAGTGCGGGGCGACTGTGTGCGTCGACGCAGGGGGTGAGCCATGCGTTCGTATCCGGGCTTCAAGCGGGCGGTGGTCGCAGGGATCGTGCTCGTCATGTCCCTCGGCCTGGTCCAACCCGCCGGTGCCATCCTCGAGGGCACCGACGACACGGCGAACCGGTTCGAGAGCGTCGGCATGCTCCAGCTGCAGGTGGCGACGGACCAGTGGGCCGCGTTCTGCTCCAGCACGCTCGTCGCCCCCGACGTCGTCCTCACCGCGGCGCATTGCACCGACTTCTTCACCGCCCCGGTCGGCGCGCCAGGCCTCGGGCCCGACGACCTGCGCGTGTCGTTCGACGTCGCGCCCGACGACGACTCGACGTACTACGTCGCGGACCACCTTGTCGTGAATCCCGACTGGCTCACCGCGGGGCCGTGCCTCGGCAACTCGAAGCACCTGTGCCTGGCGTCGCCGGCCGAGGACATCGCCCTGGTGTTCCTGAAGGAGGCGGTCGCGGGCGTGACGCCCTCGCCCATCGCCGGGCCTGGCTACCTCGACGCGCTCGACGTGACCAGCGAGACCTTCACCGTGGTCGGCTACGGCACCGACGACTTCGTCACCGGCAGTGCCTTCTCGCCCAACGCGATCACGCTCTTCGACGGCGTGCGCAGCTACCGCGAGGTCACCGCCATCACCACCCACGATGCGTTCCCGGATCGGTTCCTCAAGATCACGGCCGGCGTCTGCTTCGGCGATTCGGGCGGCCCGCTGTTCCACGACGGCACCATCGTCGCCCTGAACACGTGGACGTTCAGCGCCCGGTGCGCCGGGCCCAACCTCGAGTACCGGACCGACTCGGCCATCGCCCAGGCTTTCCTCGACGCCAACCTCTGACGCGCGTCAGGCGCCGCCGGTGCCGAACACGCGGAGGAAGGTGGCGGTGGTCTGCAGCAGGTGGTCCGCGTCGAGGGTGTAGCGGCGCTCCCGGCCCGCCCGCTCGACCCGCACGAGCCCGGCGGCCTCGAGGCGCTGGAGGTGCCGGGTGGTGGTCGACCAGGAGTGGCTGAAGCGCTCGGCCAGCTCGCCCGCGGTCATGGCCCCGCCCCGGGCGTGCAGGGTGACCAGGATGTGGCGGCGGTGCTCGTTGGCCAAAGCCCCGAAGACGGCCTCGAGCTCGTCGAGCTGGCGGAGCCCCAGCGGCCGCTCGCTCAGAGCGTCTCCTTCACGCTGAAGTGCGGGAACGCCATGCCCGGCCCCATGGCCCGGTCCTCCACCAGCGCCTCCATCTTCTCCCACAGCGCGCCGATGCGGGGATGCCGGGCGGCCCGCCCCGACGCCTCGGCGTCGATCCACTGGAAGATGGCGACGATCAGCGGGCCCGCCCCGTCCTGGTCCTCGCCCACGTAGACCTCCTCGGGCCGGTCGGTGGCCAGGCCGAGCTCGGCGTAGGTGGCCCGGTGCTCCCGGATGAGGTCGAGCAGATCGTCGACCGACTCCCGGCGAGGGCGGTACTGGCAGATCACGGTGTTCTCGATGCTCTCGCGCATGGCGCTCATACTTGCATATTCAGCCAAATACGCAAATATGCGACCTGCAGGTGTCTCCTACGGTTTGGGTCGATGGCGCACACCGAGGTTTCCCGCTCGGCCGTCAACGTGGCGCTGACCCGGGCGCATCTGACGTGGCTGGGCGTGGTCGACGACCCGCACGCCTGGCCGATGCTTCCGCCCCGCGGCCGGAGGATGGCGACGGCGTTCCGGCTCCCGGGGGTGCGCCAGGCCGTCCACCGCCACCCGTCGTTTTTCTATTTGGCTGCCCGCACCCTGTTCTTCGACCGGTTCGTCGGCGACGCCCTCGACGGCGGGATCCGCCAGGTCGTCATCCTCGCGGCCGGCTACGACAGCCGCGCCTGGCGGTTGGCGCGCCCCGGAGTCGGCTTCTTCGAGGTCGACCGGCCCGCCACCCAACAGGACAAGCGCGGGCGCGCCCCCGCGGCCGGCCCCAGCTACGTCCCCGCCGACGTGACCGATCCCCGGCTGCCGGACGAGCTGGTCGCAGCCGGGCTCCGGCCCGACGAGCCGGTCGCGTTCACCATGGAAGGCCTGACCATCTACCTGGGCGAGGACGAGGTGGCGACCCTGCTCGCCGGGCTCGCCGACCTCGCCGCGGCCGCCTCGCGCCTCGCGGTGAGCTTCGAGAGCGGGTTCGCGGACCGCCGAGTCCACCGCCGCCTCATGACGCTGTACTACCGGCGGAGCGAACCGTTGCGGTTCCGCCTGTCCTCCGAGGCTGCGCCGTCGTTCCTCGCGGGCACGGGCTGGACCACCGAGCGCCTGCTCACGACGCCGGACCTGGACCGCGAGCACCTCGGCGGGACGCAGTTCGCCGGCACGATGCAATCAGGCCTCAGCTACGTCGTGACCGCCACCAACGGGCGAGGACGTGACAGGGTGAAGGCATGACCAGCACAGCCGTAGGTGAGACCGCACGGCGGCGGGTGCACGTCGTGCCCCACACGCACTGGGACCGCGAGTGGTACTCGTCGTTCCAGACCTTCCGGCTGCGGCTGGTCGACCTCCTGGACGACCTGCTCGGGCGGATGGAGGGCGATCCCTCGTACGCCCGGTTCCTGCTCGACGGGCAGCTGGCCGTGGTCGAGGACTACCTGGCGGTGCGGCCCGAGGCGGCCGAGCGGCTGCGGCGGCTGGTGGGCAGCGGGCGGGTGGCGATCGGGCCGTGGTACACGCTGCCCGACGAGTTCCTGGTGGGGGGCGAGACGCTGGTCCGCAACCTGCAGCTCGGGCTACGGGTCGGCGACCGCTACGGCGGGGCCATGGCGGTGGGCTACCTGCCTGACATGTTCGGCCACGTGGCCCAGATGCCCCAGATCCTGGCCGGGTTCGGCTTCGAGCACGCGGTGGTGTGGCGGGGAGTGCCCGCGGCGGTGGCGCGCAGCGGGTTCTGGTGGCGGGCGCCGGACGGGAGCATGGTGCGGGCCGAGTACCTGCCCCAGGGCTACGGCAACGGCTCGGCCCTGCCCGACGACGCCAAGGCGTTCGTGGCCGCGGTGGCGGGGTTCGCCGAGGAGTGGCGCGACCTCATCGCCGGGCCGGTGCTGTGGATGAACGGCACCGACCACCAGATGCCCCAGCCGTGGCTGGGCCGGGTGGTCGCCGAGGCCAACGACATCCAGGACGACTACGACCTGCGGGTGGTGTCGCTGGCCGAGCACCTGGCCACCGCGCCCACCGAGGGGCTGGCGAGCTGGACCGGCGAGCTGCGCTCCGGCGCCCGCGCCAACCTGCTGATGGGCGTGGTGTCCAACCGGGTGGACGTGCGCCGCGCCTCGGCGCGGGCCGAGCGGGCGCTGCTGGCCGGGGCCGAGCCGCTGTCCGCGTTGTTCCTCCCGCCCGAGCAGTGGCCCGGGGCGCTGCTGGACGAGGCCTGGCGGGCGGTCATCCGCAACTCGGCCCACGACTCCGTCTGCGCGTGCTCGATCGACGACGTGTGCGACGCGGTGCTGGTCCGCTACGGCGAGGCCGCCGACATCGCCGAGGGACTGGCCACCCGGGCCGGGGCTGCCCTGGCCGCCCGCATCGACCACGACGGTCCCGTGGTGGTGAACCCCACGGCCCGGCCCCGGGGCGGCGTTGTCCAGGTGGTGCTGCCGGGCACCGAGGCGCCTGCGGGCACCCAGCTCGTCCGGGCGCGGCGCGGCCGGGCGACACTGCACAAGGGCCCGCCCGCCATCGTGGTGCCCGCGGCCCAGGAGGTCGACTGGGTGCGCACCATCTCGGCCTTCGCCGTCGAGGACGAGGACGGCACCGTGCTGGTCGCCAACGAGCGGCGAGGCACCGCGGGACTGGTGCCGGCCGAGGTGCGGGCCCGATTGGACGCCCTGCGCACCGAGCACGAGGGCGACGTGCAGCTGGTGGTACGCCAGCCCGAGCAGGTCACGGTGCTCGCGCACGTCGCCGAGGTGCCGGGCTTCGGCTGGCGGGGCTGGGCGCCGGGCGACGGCCTCGGGGTGGCACCGGTGACCGTCCGCGGCGACGACCTGCCGGTGCTGGGCAACGGGCTCGTGACCATGGCGGTGGCCGCCGACGGCACGTTCGCGCTCGACGGCCACGCCGGACTCGGGCGGCTGGTCGACGGGGGCGACGGCGGCGACACCTACAACTGGTGCCCGCCCACGGACGACACGGTCGTGGACCGGACCGACCGGGTGGACGTGACCGTCCTCGAGCCGGGACCGGTGCGGGCCCGGGTGGCAGTGGTGGCCCACTTCGCCTGGCCGGCCCGGGGCCTGGGCCTGGCCCGCCGCTCGGACGCCACCGTCGAGCAGGAGGTCCGCACGGTGCTGGAGCTGCGGGCGGGCGAGCGCGCCGTGCGGGTCGAGGTCACGCTGGAGAACTCGGCGCGCGACCACCGGCTCCGCGCCCACTTCCCGCTGCCCTCCCCGGCTACCACCTCGACGGCCGAGTGCGCCTACGGCACCGTCGAGCGCGGCCTGGTGGCCGAGGGCGGCCCCACCGAGGCGCCGCTCGCGACCTACCCGGCCCAGCGCTTCGTGCAGGCGGGGGGTCTCACCGTCGTCCACGACGGCGTGACCGAGTACGAGCTGGTCGACCTCGGCGACGATGGCGCCCGCGAGCTGGCGCTCACGCTGCTGCGGTCGTCCGGGATGCTGTCCCAGGCCCCGATGGCCACCCGCCCGCTGCCCGCGGGGCCGCTGATCCCGCTGGAGGGCTCCCAGCTCCAGGGACCCGTCAGCCGCAGCTACGTGGTGGCGATGGGAGACGTCGACCCCTACGCGCTGGCGGACGATGTGCTCGTCCCCTTGCGGGTGGTGCCGGCGACCGGCGGGCCCGGCAGCGACCTGCCCCGCGAGGGAACCGGGCTGACCGTGACCGGCGCCGAGGTGGCGTCCGTGAGCCGCGAAGGCGAGGCGCTGGTCGTGCGGGTGTTCAACCCGGCCGACCACGAGACCCGCGTGGCCATCGAAGGCCGGCGGGGCTGGTTGGTCGACCTCCGGGGCCGGCCGCAGGAACCCTTCGACGGCGGGTTCAGCCTGCGCGCCCGCGGCATCGCCACCGCGGTCCTGTCGCCTGCCTGATCACCCCAGCGCCGGGTAGCCGGGCACCTCGACCGACCCGTCGAGGCCGAGCGCGTCCCGCCAGGCGGCCACCGCCGCCGCCACGTGAGGGAACGCCTCGGCGCCCGGGATCGTGAGCAGCGACGCGGTCCAGGCGGCCAGCCGGGGCCGGGCCGTCGTCGTGCCCCAGACGGTCCCGTCATCCAATGCACCGCCTCGCCGATCGCCCACTCGCACGGCCGTGAACAGGGCCAGCGCGGCCACGACCGCCTCGCCCCAGGCGTCGTCCAGCACGACCCCGGCGGCGGTCACGGCGTCCTCGTAGGCCGCGGTGGCGGCCGCCACCAGATCGGCGGGGAGCAGGCCGAAGCACCAGCAGCTCGGGAAAGGCGACAGCAGGTAGGCGAAGTCGAGGGCGGCCGACGCCATGCTGGTCCGCTCGTAGTCGATCAGCCGGCACCCCGCCGCGCTGAAGAGCACGTTGTCGGGGCAGGGGTCGCCGTGCACCAGGGCGACGTGGTGGGTGGAGAGAACCGTGCGGATCCGGTCCAGGTCGGCGGCCACCGCCGCCGGGTCGACACCGTGGTCGCCGGCCTCGGTCGTGAAGCCCGGCGCGGCCCCGGTGAGGCGCTCCAGCCACCACGACTCCCTGCTCGCGGCCACCCCGCGCCGGACTCCGGCCGCCGCGAACCCCGTCGCCGTGCCCCGCGTCCCGGCGTGGAGCCGGGCCAGGGCCCGGGACCAGGCCAGCACGTCCTCGCGGGCCTGCTCCGGGTCACTGCCGAGCAGCGACTCGTCCAGCGATCGGACATCGGGCAGCGCCTCCATCACCACCAGCCCGTGCTCACCGTCGCCTCCGAGCAGGCGGGGAGCGACACCCGGCGCCACCGCGCCCAGGTGCTCGAGCGACGCCCATTCCCGAGCCACCGCCTCGGGGTCGATCGGCCACGGGTAGTCGCCGGGGAGCCGCGGCAGCTTGACCACCGCGGCGCGACCGTCCTCGGAATCGACCCGCAGCACGTGGTCCCGTTCCGCCAGCCCGGTGGCCGTCGCCAGCGTGACCGGGCCGCCCCAGGCGGCAGCGAGGATCCGCTCGACCGCGGCGCGTCGGGCGCCGGTGAGCTCGCCCGTCATCCGCGGCGCCGGTCGGCGGCGCGGCCGTCGCCGGCGGAGGCGGTGCGGAGGACCCACAGGGGCACCCGGCCGAAGTCCTTGAGGTAGCGGGGCCGCATGGCCCGCAGTCGGTAGCGCTGGTCGTCGGCCAGCTCCTTGCGCAGGGCCTCGTTCACCACGATGGTCCCGGGGAAGGCCACGCCGGTGATGCGGCTGGCGAGGTTGACGGTCGGGCCGTAGAGGTCGCTCTCCCGTTCCAGCAATGGCCCGTAGGCCAGACCCACCCGCAGGTCCGACAGGTCGTCGATCGCCCGCGCGCCGGCCGCCAGCGCGAGCGCGATCTCGGCCCCGGCCCGCGGGGCGTCCACGGTGAACATGACCTCGTCGCCGATCATCTTCACCACCCGCCCGGCGCGGGCGGTGACCACGTCGTAGGCCAGCTGCTCGAACTGGTCGAGGATCGACGCCAGCGTGTCGTCCCCCACCTGCTGGGACAGCGCCGTCCAGCCCACGAGGTCGGCAAAGCCGACCGCGCCGAGCTGGCCCTGGCCCGACTCGGCGATGGTCAGCCGCCGACGGACGGCGCTGAGCAGGTGGCGGCGCCAGGCCGCCTCCAGGACGCGGGGCACCACCGGCAGCAACGCGGCGGCACTGGCCACGATCTGCTCGTCGGTCACCGGCCGGCCCGCCACCTCACCCCGCCGCGGCGAGCCGCTCACCCGGGCGCTGATGACGTCCACCTGCGCCGACGCCACCCGGGACATGGACGAGCCGATCACCCGGCTCATGTGGAGCACCAGCTCGCTCGCCGCCGGCTCGGCCGTCATGAACTGGCCGATCATGCCCAGGAGCTCGACGTCGGTCTCGGTGAAGGCGGGCTCGCTCGGCCGGGGCACCGGGTAACCGAGCATGCGCCACAGCTTGCCGACCTGGGCCGCGCTCAGGCCGGTGCGCTCGGTGACCGCTCGCATGTCGTAGTCGGGCACGGCCGGCAGGATCAGCCGCTCCACCGCCAGGAGCGGCAGCGTGCCTTCCTGCTGAGCCGCGTCGAGCTCGTCCTCGCTGACGCCCTCGGCCGCCAGCATCTCCCGGACGATCCGGACCGCGTCGTCGCCGAGCGCCGCCGGGTCGAGGCCCGGGGGCGGGGTCACGCGAACGACTTCCCCTGCTCGGGGCCTGGCCCCGCGGCGCCCACGGGAGCGGCGGCCCGGGCCTGCTCCCCGGCGCCGGGCACCGGTCCCAGCAGCGCGTCGCCCTTACGGTCGGTGGTCGACCAGCCGGGGTCGAGGCCGGGGGCCGTGAGCTGCACCGGGGCACGGCCCTCGCGGGGCTCGACCTCCCACAGCAGCGCGACCCGGTCCCCGTGCCAGCGGACGGCGTACGAC
>JBKPRV010000070.1:0-3785 GCA_046734715.1 Actinomycetota bacterium
AGCCAGACCCCGATCGACGCCCTCCGCGAGGTCTACGAGACCAACGTGTTCGGCATCGTGGCCGTCACCAACGCCCTGCTGCCCCTGCTGCGCCAGGCACCCGCGGGCCGGATCGTCAACGTGTCCAGCGAGGTCGGCTCGATCGAGTCGATGTCCGACCCGGACGGCGTGCTGGCCGAGCTCGTCTCCATCCCCTACCCGGCGTCCAAGACGGCCCTCGACATGATCACCGCCATGTACGCCAAGGAGCTGCGGGCCACGCCACTCAAGGTCAACGCGGCCAACCCCGGCTACTGCGCCACCGACCTCAACGGCCACCGCGGCTTCCGCACCGCCGAGCAGGGCGCCGAAGCCATCGTGCACCTGGCCACGTTGCCCGAGGACGGCCCCAGCGGCATCCTCTACGGCCACGTGTGGCGCACCGAGGCCCGGCCCGGCGACCCGGAGTACGGGACGCTGCCGTGGTGATCCAATCGTGAGAGCATCGCGGGCATGGCAGAGAAGTTCCGGGGATGGCCCGATGCCGCGCTCGACTTCTTCCGCGGCATCGAGGCCGACAACACCAAGGCCTACTGGACCGACCACAAGGCCGGCTACGAGGCGGACGTCAAGGCCCCGTTCGAGGCGCTGAGCGACCTCGTCGCCGCCGAGTTCGGCCCGCTCAAGCTCACCCGTCCCTACCGCGACATCCGCTTCAGCAAGGACAAGTCGCCCTACAAGACCCGGGCCTACGCCACGGGCGAGGGCGAAGGTGGCGAGCGGTACTACGTGGCCATCGGGTCCGCCGGGCTGACCGTGGGCGCCGGCTACTGGATGATGGCCGACGACCAGCTGGCCCGGTTCCGGGCCGCGGTCGACGACGACCACGCCGGCCCCGAGCTCGAGGAAGCGGTCGCCGCCATGCGCAGCGCCAAGCTCGACCCCGCCGGCGACGCGCTCAAGACCGCGCCTCGCGGCTACGCCCGCGACCATCCCCGCATCGAGCTGCTGCGGCGCAAGGGGCTGGCCGGGGTCCGGGACTTCGAGCCCGCCGCCTGGCTGCACACGGCGGGAGCGGCCCGCCGCATCACCGACACCTGGCGGGCGGCGGCGCCCCTGAGCGCCTGGCTGAACCGCCACGTCGGCCCGACCACCGAGCTGCCTTCAGAGGCGGGTCGGTACGGCTGAGCGGCGAGGAGCGAGCAAGCCATGAAGTACATGCTGATCATCTACGGCAACCAGGAGACCTGGGACTCGTTCGATCCCGAGCTGATGGCCGAGGTCATCCGCGAGACCGACGCCCTCAACACCGAGCTGGCCGCATCGGGCGAGCTGGTCGGCGCCTTCGGGCTGGCCGACCGGGTCCTGGCCCAAACCGTCCGCGTGCGCGACGACGTCCCGGCGGTCACCGACGGCCCGTATCTCGAGTCCAAGGAGTACCTGGCCAGCTTCACCATCGTCGACTGCGACGGCGTGGAGCGGGCGCTGGAGATCGCGGCCCGCAACCCGGCCGCCCGCTACGGCCAGGTGGAGGTGTGGCCCATCCTCCACGAGGCCGGGGTCGAGATGTGACCACGGACCACGGCGTCGAGGACCTGCTGCGCGAGCTGGCGCCGCAGGTGCTCGCCGCCCTGGTCCGCCGCTCAGGCCGGTTCGACGCCAGCGAGGACGCGGTGCAGGAGGCGCTGCTCGCCGCCTCGCGGCAGTGGCCGGAGGAAGGGATCCCCGACAACCCGCGGGGCTGGCTGGTCACGGTGGCCACGCGGCGGCTCGCCGACGAGGCCCGCAGCGAGTCGGCCCGGCGCCGCCGCGAGGACGTCACCGCGGCCCGGGAGCCGGCGCCCGCGTCCGGCCAGGGCGACCCGGCCGATCCCGGCGCGGCCGAACGCGACCGGGATGACACGCTCACCCTGCTGTTCCTGTGCTGCCACCCCGAGCTGTCGCCGCCGTCCCAGCTGGCGCTGACCCTCCGGGCGGTCGGCGGGCTCACGACCGCCGAGATCGCCCGGGCCTTCCTGGTCCCCGAGGCGACGATGGCCCAGCGCATCAGCCGCGCCAAGCAGCGCATCAAGGCCAGCGGCGCCCACTTCCGGCTGCCGCCCGACGCCGAGTGGGCCGACCGCCTGGCCGTCGTGCTCCACGTCCTCTACCTCGTGTTCAACGAGGGCTACACGGCCACATCGGGCCCCGACCTGCAGCGGCCCGACCTCACGGCCGAGGCCATCCGCCTCACGCGGGCGGTGCACCGGGCGCTGCCGGACGACGGCGAGGTGGCGGGCCTGCTCGCCCTCATGCTGCTGACCGACGCCCGCCGCGCCGCCCGCACCGGTCCCGACGGCAACCTGGTCAACCTGGCCGAACAGGACCGCTCGCGGTGGGACCAGGCCGCCATCGAGGAAGGCGTGGCGCTGATCACCGCCACCCTGGCGACGGCGCGGCTGGGCCCGTACCAGCTGCAGGCGGCCATCGCCGCGGTGCACGACGAGGCCGCCGGCGACCAGGACACGGACTGGCCCCAGGTCCTCGCCCTCTACGACCTCATGGACCGGCTGTGGCCGAGCCCCATGGTCACGCTGAACCGCGCGGTGGCCGTGGCCATGGTCCGTGGCCCCCAGGCCGGCCTTGACGAGCTGGCGGCGCTGGCCGCCGACGAGCACATGGCGGACCACCACCGGGTGCACTCGGTGCGGGCCCACCTGCTGGAGCTGGCCGGCGAGCCGGAGGCGGCCCGTGCCAGCTACCGGGAGGCGGCCCGCCGCACCACCAGCCTGGCCGAGCGCCGCTACCTGGAGCTCTGCGCCAGCCGGATCACCCCACGCGCCACGAACAGCGCGAGGAACATGAGCGGGACATAGGTCGGGATCCCGGCCACCACCTGCTGGGCCATCTCGAACACCGCCGACTCGTGGTGGTGGACGTCGGTGGGCGCCGCGTAGCTGTCGCTCCCGACCAGGTTGGTGAGCTCGTTGGCCAGCCAGGTGCCGCGGGCCAGGAAGTTGTTGTGGAACAGCGGGGCCGGCGCCGTCGTCACCGCCAGCAGCACCCCGCCGACCAGGGAGAACAGCGCGGCGTTCACCCGGCCGTGCCGGTCGAGCGCCACCCAGGCGGCGATCGGGAGGATGATCGCGATGGGGATCGTCAGCCCCAGGCACCCTGCCGACGAGTCGAGCGCCCAGTGCAGCCACGGGCTGATCGACGGTCCGCCCTCGCCGAGGTACAGGGCGTGAAACCAGAACATGACGGCCCCACCCAGGTAGGTGAGCACCAGGCTGAAGAAGGCGAGCCCGGTCCAGGCCACGGGGTCCCGATAGAACGCCCGTACGAGGCCGCGCACGCCGCGGTCCGGTACGGAGGGTGACGGCGGTGTCCGGCGAGGGTCGGCTACGGTCCCGGGGCGAAACAGCGAGTGGGCGACGGTCGGCAGAGTGGACATGGACAGCCTTCTGGTCGTCTCCCTCACCGCCCCCCGGTTCGTTGAGTGTACAACAAGGTGGGCTGAAATACCAAGGATGTCACTTCGGAGATACCCAATCGGGGACGGCGCGCGCGCAGGAATTCCATGTTTGGGCATGTCTCAGCGGGAGAAAATCCTGGGTAGGTCGGGCAGAGCTCGGTGGTCGATGGATGGCGCGTGCTGTGGACGAGACTGGACAGGTAACTCTTCACCTTCCGTGCGAAGCACGCTCCGTGCGGGCCGCCCGCAAAGCCATGGAGGGGCTGTTGCGGGCCCGCGGGTGGCACACCAAGGACATCCAGAAGGCACAGCTGGCCGTGAGCGAGCTGGTCACCAACGCGGTGGTCCACGC
>JBKPRV010000071.1:0-4387 GCA_046734715.1 Actinomycetota bacterium
GGACTTCGTCGTGAGCCAGCCGGCGTACGAAGCCGGAGGCCGCGAGGTCGCCTCTCCCAACGTCATGGCCGCCGGGGACGAGGAGGGCGGCACCTCCCGGCTCAACCTCCGGCTGCCGGAGGGGCTCAAGGCCAAGATCGAAGAGGCGGCGCGACGGGAGGGCCTGTCGCTCAACGCATGGTTGGTCCGCGCCGCGGCCGCCGCGGTCGACGGCGCCCCGGCGCAGACGCCCCGGCGCAGCGCGAGCGGCAGCCAGCGGTACACGGGGTGGGTCCGTTGACGACCGCGACCTTCGAGACCGACCGGCCCGTCGTCTTGTCGATCGAGCTGGGCCAGGGCGCCGTGCATGTCATCGCCGGTGACCGCACCGACGCGTTGGTGGCGGTGAATCCGAGCGACCGGGATCGGCCCGAGGACGTCGAGGCGGCCGAGGAGACCGCGGTCGACCTGGCCAACGGGACCCTCGCCATCAGGGTGCCGAAGCCCCGCGGCATCGCCGGGTACCTCGGCTGGAGGCGGGGCGGCTCAGTCGACGTGGTCGTCGAGCTCCCGGAGCGGTCCTCCCTGCGCGCCGAGGCCGGCTTCGCCGACTTCCGCGGCGACGGCCGTCTCGACGATGTCGAGGTGAAGGCCGGCGCCGGCAATGTCCGGCTCGACCGCACCGGGGCCGTGCGGGTGCGCAGCGGTGCCGGGCACGTCGCGGTCGAGGACGCGTCCGGCCGGGCCGAGATCGTGGCGGCCGGCGACATGAACCTCGGCGCCGTCTCCGGCGACGCCGACATCAAGAACCTCAATGGCAAGACGTGGATCGGACGGGTCGGCGGCGATGTGAGGGTCCGATCGGCCAACGGTGACGTCACGATCGAGGATGCGGGCGGCGACGTCACGGTGAAGACCGCCAACGGAACCGTCCGGCTCGGACAGGTGGTCCGGGGCTCCGTGAGCATCGAGACCGCTTCCGGCGGGCTGGAGGTCGGGGTCCGGCAGGGCACGGCGGCCTGGATCGATGCCACCACCAAGTTCGGGCGGGTCCACAACGACCTCACCCCCGCCGACGATCCTCAGGCGTCAGCCGAGACCGTCGAGGTCCGCGCCCGGACCTCGTTCGGCGACGTCCTGATCACACGCTCGTCGGCTGCGGATCAGCAAGGAGAGAGCTGAGCACCATGGACGACACCGCGCCCGCCATCGAGGTGAGGAACCTCGTCAAGGGCTACAAGGGAGTACCGGTCCTCGAAGACGTCTCGTTCACCGTCGAACGGGGCACGGTCTTCGCGCTGCTGGGAGCCAACGGCTCGGGCAAGACGACCACCATCAACGTGCTGACCACGTTGATCAACGCGGATGGCGGCACGGCGAGCGTCGCCGGGTTCGACGTGAGGGCAGCAGCCTCCCGAGTCCGCGAGCAGATCAGCCTGACCGGCCAGTTCGCCGCCGTGGACGACATCCTCACCGCCCGGGAGAACCTGGTGCTGATGGGCGAGCTGCGCCACGTCGCCGATCCCGGACAGGTCGCGGCGGACCTGCTCGACAAGTTCGATCTCACCGAGGCGGCCGACCGCCGCCTGCTGACCTTCTCGGGCGGCATGCGGCGCCGGCTCGACATCGCCATGAGCCTGGTCGGGGACGCACCGATCATCTTCTTCGACGAGCCGACGACCGGGCTCGACCCGCAAAGCCGAAACGACATGTGGCAGACCATCCGGCACCTGGTCGACAACGGCACCACGATCTTCCTGACCACCCAGTACCTGGAGGAGGCCGACCAGCTCGCCGACCAGATCGCCATCCTCCACGGCGGCACGATCGTGGCCTACGGGACCCCCGACCAGCTCAAGGCCACCGTGCCCGTCGGGCTCGTCGAGCTCGACTTCGACGACGACGGCGACCTGGCCGCGGCGGAGCGGGCGCTGGGCGAGGCGCACGAGGTGAGCCGGGTGGAGTCCAAGCTGATGGTCGCCACCACCGGCTCGGTGGCCGACATGGCCGACATGTTCATCCGGCTCAACGACCGCGGGATCGAACCGAGCGGATTCTCCCGGCAGCTACCGACCCTGGACGACGTGTTCTTTCAGATCCTCGACAACGACGGGGACGAGAAGAAGGAGGAGCGTCATGCGAGCGCTCACTGACACCTGGACGATGACGAGGCGCAGCCTGCGTCACACGATACGCAGCATCGACACGATCATCACGGTCGTGTTGACGCCGATCGCCATGTTGTTGCTGTTCGTCTACGTGTTCGGCGGCGCCATCGGCACCCAGACCGGCTCCATCGACTACGTCGACTTCGTCACGCCCGCAGTGGTGATCATGACGGTGATCAGCGGCATCGCGTACGCCGCCGTCCGGCTCAGCACCGACCTCCAGAAGGGCATCATCAGCCGGTTCCGGACCATGCCCGTCGCCCCGTCGTCGGTCCTCAGCGGCCAGGCCCTCTCATCCACCCTGTCCGTTCTCTTCTCGTGCGCCCTGGTGATCGCCGTGGCGTTCCTCGTCGGGTTCCGCCCCGACGCCGGCGCCGCCGCCTGGGGTTGGTTCCTGGCCCTGCTGGTGCTCATCACCTTGGCCACCACCTGGCTGGCCATGTTCTTCGGCCTGCTGGCCAAGAGCGTGGAAGGGGCCGGGGCCTTCAGCTACCTGCTGTTCCTGCTCATCTTCCTCAGCCCCTCGTTCGTCCCCACCGACTCCATCACCCCCGCGCTGAGAGGCTTCGCCGACAACCAACCGATGACGCCGATCATCGAGACCATGCGCTCCCTGCTCACCACCGGCACCACGGGCCCGCACCTCGGCGCGGCCCTCGCCTGGGCCGCCGGCATCCTGGTCGTGTCCTACTCGCTCGCCCTGGGTGTCTATCGCCGCCGCTCGCCGGTCCAGGTAGCCGCGTGAGGCTGCGCTCGACCGCGGCGCTCAGACCAGGTCGAACCCCGCGTAGCCGTTCTCGACGACGTCAGCGCACCGGGCCATGTACCGGGCAAGGCCACCGGCATACGGCATGTAGTACCGGGTCTTTCCCGGCACGTTGGCGCCGAGGTACCACGACGTGCAGCTCGGATGCACTTGGATCGGGCCGGCGAACGTGTGCACGTACTCGGCCCACTCGTTCTGCGCGTCGGGATCGGCCTCGATGGAGCGGTGGCCGTGGTCCCGCAGGTGCCCGATGCAGTCGGTGATCCACTCGACGTGGTGCTCGATCGAGGTGACCATGTTCGTCAGGACGGACGGGCTGCCCGGCCCGGTCACGGTGAACAGGTTCGGGAACCCGGCGACGCCCAGGCCCAGGTAGGCCTTCGGGGACTCGGCCCAGACCTCTCGCAGGGACACGCCGCCGCGGCCTCGGATGTCGATGCGGGAGAGCGATCCCGTCATGGCGTCGAAGCCGGTGGCGTACACGATGACATCGAGCTCGAGGAGCTCGTCCTCCAGCTGGACCCCACTCGGCAGGACCGACTCGATCGGGTGCTTGCGCAGGTTGACCAGACGGACGTTGTCGCGGTTGAAGGTCTCGAAGTAGCCCTCGTCGATGATGATCCGCTTGCACGCGAACGGGTAGTGGGGCACGAGGTCCTCGGCGGTTCGCGGATCGGTCACCACCCGCTTGATCGCCTCGGCGTACAGGCGCGTCGCGGCCTCGTTGGCCGCGACGTCGAGGAACACGTCGGCCCAGGCGAAGCAGCCCGCGAAACCCAGCTCGTCGAGCTTGGCGATCCGCTCGTCCCACGACGCCTCGAGGATGTTCGTCAGCGTGCGCCGGCCGAGGAACGAGACGGCGCCGAACCGTGCCGTTCCCACCGGTGATGCCCATTGCGCGGCCCGGATGTCGGCATACTGCGACTTCAGCTCGTCGAGCTCGTTCGGCCCGAGCGGCCGGTTCGGCGACGGGAGCGTGTACGCCGCCGATCGCTGCAACACGACCAGCTCGGCGGCCTGCTCGGCGATCACGGGGATCGACTGGACGCCGGAAGAGCCCGTGCCGATGACCGCGACCCGCTTGCCGGTGAAGTCGTACCCGTCCTTCGGGAACCGGTTCGTGTAGAGGCTGTCGCCGGTGAACGAGCGCAGCCCGGCGATGGCGGGCTCTAGGGGCGCCGACAGGCACCCGGTGGCCGCCACGACGAAGCGGGCGACCACCTGCTCGCCGGCATCGGTCTCGACCCGCCAGGTCGCGGTCACGTCGTCGTACGTCGCGCTCAGGACGGCGGTGCCGAACGTGATCTGGTCACGCAGGTCGAGCTTGTCGGTGACCCAGTTGAGGTAGCGCTCGATCTCGGCCTGCGCCGGCATCAGCTCGGTCCAGTCCCACTCCTGCTCGAGGTCGGGGAACTTGGTGAACATGTACTCGACCGACTGGATGTCGACCCGGGCGCCCGGGTAGCGGTTCCAG
>JBKPRV010000072.1:0-6183 GCA_046734715.1 Actinomycetota bacterium
TCCCTCGACGCGCTGGTCGTGGGTCACCGCAACCGCCGGCGCGCGCCGGCGCGGGCGCCCGATCCCGCCCCGACCGGCGACCCGGCGGCCGGCGACTCGCTCGCGACCACGCCCGCCGGGCTGGGCTCCTCGTCGGGCGACCCGGTGACCCCGGTCGGTGATCCCGGGGCGAACGACTCGCTGGCGACCACGCCCGGTGGCCTGGGCTCGTCGTCGGGCCGCTACGCCGGGTTCGACGGCCTGCGCGCCCTGGCCGCGCTGGGCGTGCTGGTGACGCACGTGGCGCTGCACGTGGGGTTCGTGGTGCGCGACCCCCGGGGCCCTTACCTGTCCCGGCTCGACGTCGGGGTGGCGGTGTTCTTCGTGCTGTCGGGCTTCCTGCTCTACCGGCCCTTCGTGGCCCGCCGCATGGACGGTCGCGGTCCCGTCGACACCCGGGCCTACCTGCGCAACCGGTTCCTGCGCATCTTCCCCGCCTACTGGCTGGCGCTCACGGTGCTGGCGGTGGTGCTCGACACCCGCGACCGCAACGACTTCCAGAGCCTGGGCGACTTCATCCACTACTTCGGCCTGCTGCAGAGCTACTCGGCCTCCACCGCGCTGGGCGGGCTCCAGCAGGCCTGGACCCTGACCAACGAAGTGGCCTTCTACCTGCTGCTGCCGCTGTGGGCGGCCGGTGCCGCCTACCTGGCCCGGCGCCTGGCGCCGCGGCGGGCGGTGGTGGTCGAGCTGGGCGTCCTGGCGGCGGCGGCCGCCGGCGCACTGGCCTGGCGCTACTGGCTGCACAGCCTGTCGGGCGACGACGTCTCGCTCGGCACCTTCGACCCGCGGCTGCACTGGCTGCCCGCCAACTTCCACCTGTTCGTGCCGGGCATGGCGCTGGCCGTCGGCGTGGAGTGGTCCCGCCGGCGCGGCCAGCCCCTGCGCATCCTCGAATGGCCGCGGCGCCACCCGCTCGTGTGCTGGCTGGGGGCGGCCGTGTGCTTCTGGGCGGTGTCGACCCGACTGGGCCTCGGGTTCCAGGTCGGGGCCACGGAGCCGACCCAGGGTGTGGTCAAGGAGATGCTCTACGGCGGCGTCGGCTTCCTCCTGGTCTTGCCGGTGGCGCTGGCAGGCGCGACGCTTCCCCGGGCCTTGCGCTGGCTGGGAAGCCGACCGATGGCGGCGCTGGGAGTGCTGTCCTACGGCATCTACCTCTGGCACGAAGGGGTGACGGACATCTACCGCGACGTGTTCGACGTGCCGCTGTTCTTCGGCTCGTTCCCCAGGGCGCTGGCCTTCGTGCTGGCCGGCAGCATCGCGGCCGCCGCGGTCTCGTACTACGTGATCGAGCGGCCCGCGCTCGCCCTCAAGGACCGCCACCACCGGCTGTTCGCCGGCTGGCGCCCGGTGGGCCTCCCCGACGTGGCCGGAGCGCCCGCATGAGCGACGACACCAGCGAGGGTCAGGCTCCGGTGCGGGTCGACGACCGCGAGGACGGCGAGGCCCTCCCGTCCGAGACCCAGGGCCTCGAGCAGCCCGCGGCCGAAGAGCCCGAGACCGAGGCACCGGCCGCCGCCCGCAAGCGGTGGCGCTGGCTGCTGCCCACCGCCATCGTGGGCCTCGCGGTGCTGCTGCCGCTGCGGGGGGTGTTCCGGGCGCCCGGTGCGCCCATGGAAGAGGGCTTCATGCTGGTGTTCCCGGAGCGGCTGCTCCACGGGGACATCCCCAACCGCGACTTCCTGCACCTCTACGGGCCGGGGAGCATCTGGGCCCTCGCCGGGTTCTTCAAGGTGTTCGGCGTCTCGCTGTGGACCGAGCGGGTCGTCGGCATCCTCCAGCTCATCGGCCTCATCGCCGCCACCACCTACGTCGGCTACCGCTGGGGTCGCTACACCGCGGCGCTGTGCGGGGTGGTCACCGCCATCGTCATCATCCCGCCCATCGGGGTCACCGCCCTGGCCTGGGTAGGTGGCGTGGCCCTGGCCCTGTGGGCAGTGGCCGTGGCGGCGCGCTCGCTCGATCCCGGGTCCCGGCCCCGGGCGCTGTTGGTGGCCGGGCTGCTGGCCGGGTTCGCCCTGCTGTTCCGGCCCGACCTCGTGGTGTGCCTCGGCCTGGCGCTCGGCGTGCTGTTCGTGTGGGCGCTCGACCGCGCCGGCCGCAAGCAGCTGGGGCTGGGACTGGCGCTGGGGGTCAGCCCCTACCTGGTGCACCTGGTCATGGCCGGCCCGGGCAACGTCGTGCAGGGCATGTTCGTCGAGCCGGTGGTCAAGCTGCGCCCGGGCCGGCGGTTGCCCTTCCCGCCTCCCCACGACGAGTACACCAGCTTCCTCAACCGGGCCTTCGCCTTCCGCCGCTTCCCGTGGCCATTGCCCACGCCCGAGCAGCCCATGCAGATCGCGCTGTGGTTCTGGATCCTGGTGGCGACCTGCGCGGCCATGGTCGCCATCGCGGTGTGGTCCAAGCGCCGGGGCAGCGAGCACGGCTGGCGGCTGCTGGCGCTCAGCCTGTTCGCCGCGGGGCTGCTGCCCCAGGTGGTCCAGCGGGCCGACACCGCGCATCTGTCCTGGGTGAGCTGTGTGCCGTTCGGCCTGCTGCCCGCCTTCCTGGCCGAGGCCGCCCGGCTGCGGGGGACGCGGGTGGCGGTGGCCCGGGTGGCGATGCTGGCGCCGTTCGTGCTCATGCTGCTGTTCCCCCACTTCACCTACCGCTGGTACGCCGACTACGTGGCCCAGAGCGTGAACCACGACCGCTCGGTCTGGTCGGTCGACCACCGGGGCCGCAGCTTCTATTACGGCCGGCAGGATGTGCCGGTGGCCGCCGAGGCCATGCTCGACGACGTCGAGCGCCTCAGCGAGCCGGGCGACCGGGTCATCGTCGGGCCCGGCGACCTGCGGCGCACCCCCTACAGCGAGGCCTACCTCTACTACCTGCTCCCCCAGCTGGTCCCGGGCACCCGCTACATCGAGATGGACCCGGGCGTGGCCAACGCCGACGACTCGGGCCTGGCGGACGAGCTGCGGGAGTCCGACATCGTGATCCTGTCGACGATGTACGACAACTGGGTCGAGCCCAACACGTCCATGGATCCGGGCTCGGCCGAGCCCGGGGAGGTGCTCGACGAGCTCTATTGCCTGCACGACCGCTACGGGGCGAACCCCGCCGCGGGGCCGGGGAAGCCGATCTACGAGCTCTACGTCCGCTGTGACTGATGACGAGCTCTACGTCCGCGGTGATCGAGGGGGGAGACAGCGCATGACGACCGGGAGGCGAATTACCGTTGGGTGTCCACTTACCGTTGGGTGTCCACGCGACGGCTGGGCGGCCGCATGAGAACCCTCATCATCATCCCCACGTACCTGGAGGCCGAGAACATCGCCGACGTTCTCGGCCAGGTCCGGGCGGCCGCGCCCGCGGCCGACATCCTGGTGGTCGACGACGCCAGCCCCGACGGCACTGCGGACCTGGCCCGCGCCGCCGGCCAGGAGCTGGGCCAGGTCGACGTGCTGGTCCGCCCGTCCAAGGGGGGTCTGGGCGGGGCCTACCGGGCCGGCTTCAAGCGTGCCTTCGCCGAGGGCTATGACGTCGTGGTCCAGATGGACGCCGACCTGTCGCACCCGCCGGAGCGGCTGCCCGCGCTGCTGGGCGAGGTCGAGAAGGGCGCCGACATCGCCATCGGATCGCGCTACGTGCCCGGGGGCCGCACCACCAACTGGCCGTTCGTGCGCATCGTGCTCTCACGCGTCGGCAACTTCTACGCCTCGACCGTGCTGGGGCTGGGGGTGCGCGACGCCACCGCCGGGTTCCGGGCCTACCGGGCCGACATCCTGGAGACGGTCGAGGCCAGCGCCACCAAGGCGACCGGCTACGGCTTCCAGCTGGAGTTGTCCTACCGGGCCCACCGCCTGGGCTCCCGCATCGTGGAGGTGCCCATCACCTTCAACGACCGGGTGCGGGGCGTGTCCAAGATGTCGTGGCACATCATCGGCGAGGCCATGTCGCTGGTGACCTGGTGGGGCCTTCGGGACCGGGTGCTGCGCCGGGGCACGCGCCCCGAGCCCCTGCCGCCTCGCACGGAACCGGCCCCGGAGCCGGAGTCCACAGGCGACGCGACGCCGGATGTCCCCGATCTGCCCGACGTCCCCGGCGTCGGGACCACCGCGTCGTAGCTCAGTACGGCCAGGTCGAGCCGTCGTGCCCCAGGGCTCGTGCCGCGCGGGGCTGCTTCGCGACGAGCAGCGCCTTGATGGCGAGGTTGCGGGCGAACCACGGGAGCTGGGCCAGCTGGCGCCCGATGTTGGCGATCCGGGCGCTGCCGCGCACCGGCTCGCGCCGGTACTCGGCCAGCGACCGGCTGCGCCCCACATAGCGCCAGTCCCCGGAGAACGCCACGGTGGCGCCCAGCGCCAGCGTGACCCCGACCGAGGAGAACGCGTCGTGGATCAGCATCGATCCGCGGGGCGCGACCCGGGCACCCCAGCTCCTGATGTCGTCGCTCGCCGGGGCGAAGCGGTGGGCACCGTCGATGTGCAGCATGTCGATGGGGCCCTCGACGTCGCCGAGGGCCTCGTGGCTGAACTTGCGGACGTACGTGACCCGGTCACGCACCCCGGCCCGCTCCAGGTTGGCCAGGAACACCTTGCTGTCCAGGGCGGCCTCGTCGGCGAAGCCGTCGATCTCCTGCGGGCCCCGGTCGTTGCCCGCGTGGGGGTCGATGGCGACGATCTCGGCGCCCGCCGGGGCCGAGCGGGCGATGGCCACCATCGACCGGCCCCTGAAGCTGCCGATCTCCACGATCCGGCCGGTCGGCGATACCTGCGACGCCCGCTCGACGACCCGGTCCACCTGCTCGGGGCTGAACCATCCCTCGACGTCCGCGAGCGCCTCGGTCAGGCTGGTCGCATGGGCGTCGTCGGTGCTGGCCACGGGCTGCTCCGTCGGGTCGTGCGCACCCCCCAGGCGTTGGTGCGCTGGCACGGAAGTCCGTAGCATACGGCGGTTCCGGTAGCCGACCCGCAGCCGGCCGCGGTTACTGTCGAGCGCCCGGGTAAGAAGGCCCTGGGGAGGACGACCACCTGTGAGCAACGCTGTGCCTGAGGACGCCGATCCCCTCGCCAAGATCGGCGACCTGGCCGCGTCGGCCGGCGTCCGGCGCGTCCACGTGCTCGCGTGGCGTGATCTCGACGACGTCGAGGCGGGCGGGTCCGAGCTCCACATCGCCGAGGTGGCCAAGCGCTGGGCCGCGGCCGGCCTGGAGATCACCATGCGGACCTCCTGGGCACAGGGCCAGCCCACCGAGGCCATGCGCGACGGCTACAAGGTGATCCGCCGAGCAGGCCGCTACCAGGTGTTCCCCCGGGCGGCGCTGGCCGAGATCGCGGGCCGCACCGGGCCGCGCGACGTGCTGATCGAGATCTGGAACGGCATGCCCTTCCTGAGCCCGCTGTGGAACCCGGGCCCTCGGGTCATCCTGTTGCACCACGTGCATGCCGAGATGTGGAACATGACCCTCGGACCCAAGCTGGGGCCCATCGGGGCCGTCTTCGAGTCCAAGGTCGCCCCGCCGCTGTACCGCCGCTCGGCCATCGCCACGCTGTGCGAGTCGTCCAAGACCGAGCTGGTCGAGGACCTCGGCTTCGACGCAGACCGGGTCACGGTCGTCCACCCCGGGATCGACACCCGCTACACGCCGGCCGGCCCCAAGTCGGCCCACCCCCTGGTGATGGCGGTGGGACGCATGGCCCCGGTCAAGCGCTACGACCTGTTGGTGCGAGCCGCCCACCATGCCCGCCGCACCGTACCCGACCTGCGCCTCCACATCGTGGGCGACGGCTACGACCGGCCCACCGTCCAGGCCGCCGTCAACGAGCTGGACGCGCACGACTGGGTGACGCTTCGGGGCTCGCTGAGCGAGGCCGACAAGCTCGCCCTGTTCCGGGAGGCGTGGATCATCGCCTCGGCCTCGGCCCGCGAGGGCTGGGGCATGACGCTGACCGAGGCCGCCGCCTGCGGGACCCCGGCGGTGGCCACCGACATCGCCGGGCACCGTGACTCGGTGCACGACGGCGAGACCGGGCTGCTGGCCGCGGGTGACCCCGCCGGCCTGGGCGACGCCATGGCCCGCGTGCTCGGCGACCAGGACCTGCGAGCGAGGCTCAGCGCCGGCGCCCTCGCCTGGGCCGGGGAGCTCACGTGGGACAACAC
>JBKPRV010000073.1:0-2525 GCA_046734715.1 Actinomycetota bacterium
GCGCGCAACGAGGGGTACGGCGGTGTGCTGCCCACACTGCTCACCCTCGGCGGTGCCTGGAACGCGGATGTCGTCCCGTCGACTCGTGGCGGCATCGTGTCGATCGTCTGCTCCGTGGCGATCCTCCTGATCGCCGCGGCCGGGATGACAGTGTGCTGGCGCCGGGACCGAAGGCTGGCGATCGGATTGCTGGCCGCGGCAGCGGTGGCACTGGTCATCGCGCTGGCCGGAACGGTCGTGCCGGGGGTGCTGGGCGATCTGGTCGGCTCGGTCCCGGGTGCGGGTCTGCTCCGCGACGGCCAGCGGTACATCGGCCCGCTCGTGCTCGCCGTTGCGCTCGGCTTCGGCCTGGCCGCGGAGTTGATCCGGTTCCGGCTCGCCGCAGCGGTCGCGCTGCTCCTGCTCCCGATCGCAGCCCTGCCCGACCTGGCGCTCGCGGCCGACGGGCGGATCGGCGTGGCTCAGTACCCTTCCGACTGGCCCGCTGCCCGCGGTGCCGTGACCGCACCCGGCGACCTCATCCCGTGGCCGTACGAGCCGTACCGCGCGCCGCCGTACACCGACGGCCGGCCGGTGCTCAACCCGGTGCCCCGCTACTTCCCGCGTCCCGCCATACCGCCCGACGAGTTGCTCGTCGGCGGCCTTCGACTGGCCGGCGAGGACCGTCGTGCCGCCACCATCGCATCCGCGATCCGCGGCGGCGCAGACGCGAGCCGGACCTTGCTCGACAGCGGCGTGCGCTGGATCGTCGCCGACACCGGTCAGGATCCACGCAGCGTCGTCCGTCAGGCCCGCCCCGTGTTCGCTGGACCGACCATCGCCGTGTACGCCGTCACCGGCGAGCCGGCCCGGATCGAGCCGAGTCCCTGGCGTACCGCGGCTGTGATCGTGGCCTGGCTGACAGCCCTGCTGACGACACTCACAGGAGTGGCGGGCGGCCTCTGGCGGCGGACCTGACCTATTGTTACTATCCGGTTCACTTGCTTCGAGGGAGGAAACCCGATGGGCACGCTGATCGGTGCGGTAGTCGCCGCACTCGCGGGTCTGGCCATTGCCGCGGGTACCGTGATCGGGGTCGTCCAGACGGTCAAGGAGAACCCGGAGAAGCCGTCGACGGACACTCCCGTCGTCCAGTACGGTCAGCGCTGACCTCAAACCTCGTTGAATCAGGCAAGAATCTCGGCCCAGGCCTGAACGGCCTGCTCCCAGCTGCGGTGATCCGCGGTCCGGACCGCTCCGTCGGACAGTGTCGCCAGCCGGGTCCCGTCTCGGAGCAGATCGAGCACCTCGGCACAGAACTCGGCGTGGTCGTCGACGATGACGCCGGACGAGCCGTCGTGCACCGACTCGTTCGGGCCCCCTGCGCTGCGATACGCCACCGCCGGTACGCCGTGCGCCGCGGCCTCGCCGACGACGAGACCCCAGCCCTCCTTGAGGCTCGGCAGCGCCAGCAGCCACGCCTCGTCGTACGCCGCGTGCTTGCCGTCCTCGGTCACGAACCCGCGGAACTCGACCGCATCCGCGATGCCGAGCTCATCGGCGTACTCGTGCAGACGCTCCGACCACCAGCCGGACCCGACAACGACCAGCCGTACCCCGGACAGCTCCGCGCGGGCCTTGGCGACAGCGTCCATCGCGTGCTCGATCCGCTTGTGCGGGACCAGCCGGCCGACGCAGACCACCGTCGGCACGTCGCCGCGAGGGCGCTGCCGTGGCGGTGCCGGGTCGGTCCCGTTGTGTACGACCGTGATCCGCGAGCGGTCGACGCCGATCCCATCAAGGTCGTCGCGAGACGCGTCCGATACGGTGACGTACCCGCAGTCGCGGTACAGCCGCGGTGCCACGCGGGACTCCAGCCACCACCCGAGCCGGCCCTGCCAGCCCGGGTACACGACCGGCCACTGCTCACGGTGTACGTGGTGCACGAGCACGGTGACCCGGCGCCGTACCAGCCGGGTGAAGAACGGCAGGCCGTTCTGGACGTCGATCACCCGGTCCGGACGGCGCAGCGCGGCCTGCCACAGGCCGTGCAGATAGACGGTCAGCTTGCCGCCGCGATACATGTACCGCACGCCGCGCCGGTGGTCCTCGCGCGGGCCGCCCGGGTAGCGCGCACACAGCACGGTGACCCGCCACCCGAGCGCGGCCAGGCCGGTCGCGACCTCCTCGACGTAGCGTTCCGACCCGCCGCCCTCGGGGTTGGTCGTGTCACGCCAGTTGACGATCAGCAACGATCGGTCACGCATGGTCGACGGCCTCCCATAGAACGATCCGCGCACGTTACCAGGCGGTAACGATGTCCCACCATAACTGGTGGAATCCGTTATGGTCGCTCGGTGCTGGTGGGATCGCCGTGGAAGGCCGACGCGGGGCGCGCGCTTCGGCTGTTTCGCGCGTTCGGGGTCGAGCAGACCGACCCGGACCGGTTCTACCTGACGCTCGCCGAGGACTCGGTCGGCCAGGTCTCCCGGTACGCCGACCTGGCCGGCGCCACCGTCCTGGATGTCGGCGGCGGCCCCGGCTAC
>JBKPRV010000074.1:0-5774 GCA_046734715.1 Actinomycetota bacterium
GCCGGGACCTCGGGCCCACCGAGCGCGCCGCCTGTGAGGCCGGTGGGCGCCGGCCCGCGTGGCGGGTGCGGGCCGGGGGTGAGCGGGTCGAGGCCATGGACCGGCGCCACGGCCTGGTGACGGCCGTGGTCGACGACTTCGTGGTGCGGCGGGCCGACGGCGCGCCGGCGTACCAGCTCGCGGTGGTGGTCGACGACCACGACCAGGGCGTCGGCGAGGTGGTGCGGGGCGACGACCTGCTCGACACCACGCCCCGGCAGGTGTGGCTGGCCCGGCGCCTGGGCCTCGCCGTGCCCGCGTACGCCCACGTCCCCCTGGTGCTCGGCCCCGACGGAGAGCGGCTGGCCAAGCGGCACGGCGCGGTCACGCTGACGGACCTGCGCCGGCGGGGAGTACCGGCGCCGGCCGTGCTCGGCGCCATGGCCGCATCCTTGGGGCTGGCACGCCCGGGATCGCAGGTGCGGTCGGTCACCGAGCTGGTGACAACCTTCGATCCCGAGCTCCTGCCAGCCGAACCGTGGCGGTTCAACCCCTCACTCTTGCGATGAACATGTGACGGGTCGTTTGTGAACGGCGCGCGAAACGGTGCCGGAATGCGCGTAACTCGCTTCTGATCCGGCCCCCCAGGGTGAATGCTGGAGTCATGGACCAGGACCTCTTGGAACTGGCCATCCGAGCCCGTGGCGGAGAGCTCGAGCTTGCGGCGGCCCTACATCACGACGTGCCCGCCATCGACTGGTGGCGGCGCACCGGCGTCCCCGACGAGATGCGCACCCTGGTGGGAGCGCTGGCGGGCGAGGCGGTGGAGGCCGCGTCATAACCTCCCCGAGCGTGGAGCCGTCCCCGGAAGAGCTGCCCGAGCACGTCAGCGAGAACCGCCGCCACTGGGACCAGATGGCGGACCAGTGGGTCGACCGCGGCGTCCGCTGCTGGGACCTGTCCGAGCCGTCGTGGGGCGAGTTCGAGATCCCCGAGTCGCAGGTGGGGATGCTGCCGGCCGACATGTCCGGCGTCGACGCCATCGAGCTCGGCTGCGGCACGGCCTACGTCTCGGGCTGGATGGCCCGGCGGGGCGCCGGGGTCGTCGGCATCGACGGCTCCGAGGCCCAGCTCGCCACCGCCCGCCGCTTGGCCGGCGAGCGCGGCGTGGAGCTCACGCTGCTGCACGGCAACGCCGAGGCCGTCCCCTATCCCGACGGGTCGTTCGACTTCGCCATCTCCGAGTACGGGGCGTCCATCTGGTGCGACCCCTACGTGTGGATCCCCGAGGCCTACCGGCTGCTGCGCCCCGGAGGCCGGCTGGTGTTCCTGGGAACCCACCCGCTGGTAGTGGTGTGCTCGCCGCTCGACGGGTCGATCCCCATCCGGGAGGAGCTGGTGGGGGACTACTTCACCATCCACCGCAGCGACTGGCGGGACGCGGTGGACGACCCGGGCGGCATCGAGTTCAACCTGCCCATCTCGGGCTGGTTGCGGCTGTTCCGGGAGACCGGCTTCGTGGTCGAGGACTACCTGGAGCTGCAGGCGCCCACCACGGGCGCCGAGGTCCACGACTACGTCACGGCCGACTGGGCGCACCGCTTCCCGGCCGAGCAGGTGTGGAAGCTGCGGCGCTCAGGCGGCGGCGACGTCCCGCAGGGCGGTGCCCATGAGGTCGACGAAGTTGTCGGCGTAGAACCGGCTGCGGGCGTGCGGGTCGACCCCGCCGGCATCTAGCGAGGCGTCGAAGCGCTCGATCGGCCGGCGGCCGCCCTCCACGTGGGGGTAGTCCGAGGAGAACAGGCACACCTCGGGCCCGCACTGCTCGATGATCCAGCCCACGTCCTCGGTGGGGTAGGGCGTGAAGCGGACCTGGCGGCGGACGTACTCGCTGGGCCGCAGGCTGAGGTCGCGGAGTCGCTCCTCGTGGCGGGCGAAGGCCTCGAAGGCGGCCTCCATCTGCCGGGTCCAGGACGGGACCCAGATGGCGCCCTGCTCGATCACCCCGACGCGCAGGTCGGGGAATCGCTCCAGCACGCCGTCGAAGATCATCGTGGCCAGCGTCTGGGCGGGAGGGCCCGGGATGCCCATGTAGTCGACGGAGCGGAAGTTCTCCTCGCCGCCGTGGAAGTCGGGCGGGACCGGCAGGCCGTTGTGGAAGTAGTGCTGGTCGATGAGGTCGCCGGTGCCGCCGACGTGGAACACGATCGGGATGCCGGCCTCCTCGGCGCGGGCCCACACCGGGTCGAGCCCGATGTGGCTCGGCGAGTGGCCGGGCGGGCATCCGGAAGCCACCAGCAAGGCGGCCGCACCTTCCTCGATGGCCTCGTCGGCCAGGGCGGGGGCCCGGTCGAGGTCGGCGAGGGGCACGTAGCAGGTGGGCAGCAGCCGGGGGTCCACCGAGCAGAACTCGACCATCCCCCGGTTGTGGGCCCGGGCCGCGCCCACGGACAGGTCGAAATCGCCGTGCTCCCAGTCGTGCAGGCGGCGGTTGTGGAACGTGTTGAACACCAGCTGGCTGGCGAAGCCGAGCAGGTCGAGGGCCCGGGGCCGGTCGTCGGCCACGAAGCTGCCGGTGGCGGCGAAGTTCTTGCGGGCCATGATGTCGGCCGCCTCGGTGGCCCGGTACTCCTCGGAGGCGTGCTTGGCCGCCAGGCGCTCGAACGCCGCCGCCAGGTCCTGCAGCTGCTCCCCGGGGTCGCCGGTCTGGCGCAGCTCGTTGCCCGAGCTGTAGCGGAGGGGCTCGATGCGATCGCGGACGCCGGGGTCGGCGTAGTCGCGCAGCCAACCCGGCGTCTCCATGATGTGCGCGTCGGCGTCGTGCACCACGAGGCCGGTCTGGTTGTACGGCACTCGTTCGCCCCCTGGTTCGCGGTGGTAGCCGGTCAGCCCAGGGTACCGCGACCTGGTCGGGCGGCCTCAGGCCGGCCGGGGTCGGGCCGCGGCGGGGCGGGCGCGCTGGCGGTCACGTAGGCCCAGGGGTCGAAGCGGCGGGTGCGGCGCCGGAACGTCCAGGTGGAGCCGGGCCACAGGCTGGTGTTGCGGCCGTTGGCGTCGAGGTACCAGCTGCGGCAGCCCCCGCGGTTCCACACCGTGCGGGCCAGGCGGCGCTGGAGGCGCTCGTTGTAGCGGTCCTGCGCCTCGGGCCGGACCGCCAGCGTGGTGGCGGCGGCCGCGTCCATGTGGGCGAGGGCGTCGACCACGTAGGCCACCTGCGACTCGATCATGAACACCATGGACGTGTGGCCGAGGCCGGTGTTGGGCCCCACCAGCAGGAACAGGTTGGGGAAACCGGCCACCGTCGTGCCGAGGTAGGCCTCCATGCTGCCGCGGGCTTGCCACACGTCGCTGAGCGTGGCGCCGCCCGGGCC
Organism: Actinomycetota bacterium; assembly: GCA_046734715.1. GTDB lineage: Bacteria > Actinomycetota > Acidimicrobiia > Acidimicrobiales > VFJN01 > ZC4RG19. The sequence continues at coordinate 3,351 of JBKPRV010000074.1, forward strand.
GTGGATGCGCCGGCCGGCGGGGAAGTCCGTCACGTGGAACCCGGTGCCGCAGATGATGGTGTCGGTGGGCCGCTCGGTGCCGCCGGCGGTGACGATCGAGTGGGGACGGACCTCGGCGATGGCGTCGGTGACCAGGTCGACGTGGGGCTGCTGGATCGCCGGGTACCAGTCGTTGGAGATGAGGATGCGCTTGCACCCGATCGTGTAGCTCGGCGTGAGCCGGCGTCGCAGCTCGGGGTCGGGCACCTGGCGGGCGAGGTGGGCGGCGGCCATGCGCTGGATCGCCTGCATGCGCTGGGGGTGGGTGAAGCCGAAGGAGAGCAGCTCGCGCACCCAGTAGATGCCGCCCCGGACGGCCTGCTGCAGCGCAGGCAGCGCCCGGAACACCCGCCGCTCCAGCGGCCGCAGCGCCCGGTCCCGCCGGGGCACGATCCACGGCGGGGTGCGCTGGTACACGTCCAGGTGCGCCACGGTGGGCTGGATCTCGGGCACGAACTGGATGGCCGACGCCCCGGTCCCGACGACAGCCACCCGCTCGCCCGTGAGGTTGTGGGTGTGGTCCCAGGCCGCCGAGTGGAACAGGGTCCCGGCGAAGGTCTCGATCCCCGGGATGTCGGGCAAGCTCGGCTCGCTCAGCGCCCCCATCGCCCCCACCACGACGCCGGCCGTGTACCCGGCGCGGTCGCCCTGCCCGTCCACGTCGACGACCCAGTGCCGCTGGTCGTCATCCCAGCGCAGCACCTCGGCCCCGGTGCCGAGCCGAAGGTGGGGCATGATGCCGTACCGCCGGGCGACGTCCCGCAGGTAGTCGAGGATCTCCCATTGGGGCGAGAAGGACCGGGACCAGCGCGGGTTGGGCGCAAAGCTGAAGGAGTAGAGGTGGGACGGCACATCGCACGCCGCCCCCGGATACGTGTTGTCCCGCCACGTACCCCCGACATCGTCTCCCCGCTCCAGCACCACGAAGTCGTCGATGTCGGCTTCCTTCAGCCGCACGGCCATCGCCAACCCGGCGAACCCGGCCCCCACGATCAGCACGCGCACATGCGCCCGGGCCACCTCCGGCCTGGCCTCATCCCGCTCGGTCAGGCTCACACCAGCTCCCCCGATCGACTCCCCGGTCGACGCCCACGACCGACTATTGACTCTGACTCAACATAAGCCGTTGTGCGCCCACCGGCAACGGCGGATACGCTCGCATCTCCACCACCTGCGCTCATAGCTCAATTGGAGAGAGCATCTGACTACGGATCAGAAGGTTGGGGGTTCGAGTCCCTCCGAGCGCGCTCACCGCTGAAGCCCAGGCCACAGGCCCCGCACCGACCAGGAGCGGGGCCTTCGTCATTCCCGCCGGCGGGCGGTCTGTACCCGATGATGTACCCCAAGCCCGATTAGCGCCCATCATCCTCGTCCGTCTTGCCGTCGTCGGCGGCGCCACCGAGCCACTGATCGAGGGCGTCCGCCACCTCTCGGTACTGCGTCGGCATGACGTGCGTGTAGATGTCCGAGGTCGTGCTGATCTGCGAGTGCCCGAGGATCTCCATCACCATCCGCAATGGAACCCCGAGCTCGAACAGCAGTGACGCACAGCTGTGCCGCAGGTCGTGGAACCGCACCCGCCGAACCTTCGCCTTGTCCCGCAGCGCCTCGAAGTGCCGGCTCAGGTTCCGAGGCTCGATCGCCGTCCCGATCCTGGTCGTGAAGACCAAGTCGTCGTCAGCCCAAACCTCGGCCCGGGCCCGCTCGACGGCCTGGGCCTCCCGATGCGCGTCGAGCACCTTCACGACGGCCTGGGGGAGCGGGATCGTCCGCCGGGACCGCTTCGTCTTGGGTGACGTGAGCACGAGCTGCGACCCGACCCGCTGCAACGACGCCTGGACCCGCAGCGTCGCCCGGTCCAGGTCCACTACCGACCACCGCAGGCCGAGGATCTCGCCCCGCCGCATCCCGAGCACCAGCGCCAGGACGTACACGGCATGCAGGCGATCGTCGGCGGCGGCCGCCAGCAGCGTGCGAGCCTCATCGGGCACCAACGGCTCGAACTCCCGCCGTTCATACCGCGGCGATGGCACTTCCCCTGCGACATTCCGCCCGACCAGTTCCTCCCTGCGGCCGTCCTCCAGGGCCCGCCGCAGGATCGAGTGCACGTAGTTCACCGTCCGCCCGGACAGCACCTGATCGGCTCCCCGGCGCTGTGACTTGGTGTGCGCCAGTTGCCGAACAAACCTGCGGATGTCGTCACGGGACAGCTTCGCCAACGACAGGTGCCCGAGCGCCGGCACGATGTGCCGCCGCGTCATGTCGGCATAGCTCGCCTGCGTCGACGCCTTGACGGTGCCGGGCAGCAGTTCGGCCAACCAGTAGTCGAGGTACTCGGCCACGGACATCTGCCCGGCGTTGACGACCAGGCGGCCGGCGTCGAAC
>JBKPRV010000075.1:0-5349 GCA_046734715.1 Actinomycetota bacterium
GGCCCGCGGCTCCTCGGGGACGGTGGGGTCGACCAGGAGTTGCGCCAGCCCGCACGCGGCACACAGCCACATCTGCAGCGGGTAGCTGGGGTCCGGGCCGGGGTCGGCGGCCGGGGGGAAGTAGTCCGACGCCGGTTGCTCGCCGAGGTCGAGCACCACCTCTCCGGCCGTGGCGCGGCAGGAGCGGCAGCGGTGGGCTGCGGTCACCAGCCAGGCCTCCGCACCGGGCCTGACATGATGGAGCGATGCAGGTGCGGACCACGTCGCTGGCGGGTGTGCTCGTGTTCGCGCCCGCCCCTCACCGAGACCACCGGGGCTTCTTCACGCGCACCTTCGACGCCGCGGTGGCGGCCGAGCACGGCCTCGACCCGGCCGCCTTCGTGCAGGATTCGCAGTCGCGCTCGGGCCTCGGCACCCTCCGCGGCCTCCACACCCGCGCGGGGCGCGGCGAGGCGAAGCTGGTGCGCTGCGCCCGCGGTGCGATCCACGACGTCGTCGTCGACGCCCGGCCGGAATCGCCGACGTTCGGCCGTCATGAGGCCTTCCGCCTGGACGACGAGCAGTTCCTGCACGTGTACATCCCTCCTGGCCTGTTGCACGGCTTCCAGGTGCTGACCGAGCTCGCCGACGTCTGCTATCGGATAGATCGGGAGCACGACCCTAGCGAAGACCGCGCGGTGCGCTACGACGATCCCGACCTGGGAATCGCCTGGCCGCTGGCCCCCGCCGAGATGAGCTCCCGGGACACCGCCGCGGGCACGTGGACCGATCTCGTCGGGCGCGGCGACTGGCGGGCCTAGGGCCTGTCCTGTAAGTCCGGTGTGCGGATCTCCGAGCCAGGGGCGTCGCTCGGCGTGCCGGGACGACGCAGGAACCCACCAGCGGTTTCAATGTCGGCCCGGTGCGGCGAGCGACGTCATCTGGCCGGAGAGGCGTGCGCAATGACTTGCAGGACAGGCCCTAAGGGGCCGCGGACTCCAGGGCGGCCGCCACCCGGAACATGAGGGCCTCCTGCAGCGCCGGGGCCAAGACCTGTACACCCACCGGCAGCCCGTCGTCGCCGGTCCCGAAGGGCACCGAGATGGCCGGGTGCCCGCTCAGGTTGGACGGGATCGTGCACACATCGTTGAGGTACATGGTGAGCGGGTCGGCGGTCTTGGCCCCCAGCGGGAAGGCGGTCGAGGGCGACGTGGGGCTGAGCAGCACGTCGAAGCCCTCGTAGGCGCGGTCGAAGTCGCGCAGGATGAGCGTGCGCACCCGCTGCGCCTTGCCGTAGAAGGCGTCGTAGTAGCCGGCGGAGAGGGCGTAGGTGCCGAGCATGATGCGCCGCTTGACCTCGGCACCGAAGCCCTCCGTGCGGGTGCGGTCGTACATCTCGCCCGTGGTGGGGGCGTCGACCCGCAGCCCGAAGCGCACGCCGTCGTAGCGGGCGAGGTTGCTGGAGGCCTCGGCCGGGGCGATGAGGTAGTAGGCCGACAGGCCGTACACCGCGGCGGGGACGGTGGCCTCGTCGACCTTCGCGCCCGCGTGCTCCAGGGCGGCGGCGGCCTCGGCCACACGGGCGGACACGTCGGGCTCGATGCCCTCGGCCTCGCACAGCTCGGTGACCAGGCCGACCCGCAGCCCGGCCACGCCTTCCTCCAGGCCCGCGCTGACGGGCGGCACCGCCTCGGGGATGGACGTGGTGTCGAGCGGGTCGTGGCCCGCGATGACCTCGTACAGCGCGGCGGCGTCGGCGACGGTGCGGGCGAAGGGCCCGATCTGGTCCAGCGAGCTGGCGAACGCCACCAGCCCGTAGCGGGACACCGCCCCGTAGGTCGGCTTCATGCCCACCACCCCGCACAAGGCCGCCGGCTGGCGGATCGAGCCGCCGGTGTCGGAGCCCAGCGCCAGCGGAGCGAAGCCCGCCGCCACCGCGGCCGCCGATCCGCCGGACGACCCGCCCGGGACCCGGGTGGGGTCGTGGGGGTTGCGGGTGGGCCCGAAGGCCGAGTTCTCCGTAGAGCTGCCCATGGCGAACTCGTCGAGGTTGGTCTTGCCCACCACCACCGCGCCGGCGCCGGCCAGGCGGCGGACCACGGTGGCGTCGTACGGCGGGCGCCAGCCCTCCAGGATGCGCGACGAGCAGGTGGTGGCGATCCCGGTGGTGGCCAGGTTGTCCTTGAGCGCTACCGGCACGCCGGCGAGGGGGCCCGGGTCCTCGCCCGCGGCGATGCGGCGGTCGAGGGCCAGGGCGGTATGGCGGGCCTCCTCCGCCGTGACCAGGTTGAAGGCGTGGATCTCACCGTCGCGGGCCGCGATGGCGGTGAGGTGCTCCTCGACCACCTCGACCGCGCTGCGGGTGCCCGAGCGGACGGCGGCGGCGATGCCCAGCGCGCTGTCGGCGTTCACGGGGCCTCCCCCAGCACTGGCGGGACTCGGAAGCGACCGTCCTCGGTGGCCGGCGCCGCGGCCAGGACCACGTCGCGGTCGAGCGTGGGGCGCAGCTCGTCGTCTCGCAGCACGTTCTGCAGCGGGTAGGGGTGCGAGGTGGGCGGCACGTCCGCCACGTCGAGCGCCTCCACATCGCGGGCGTGGTCGAGCACCTTGGCCAGCTGGCCGGTGAAGGTGTCCAGCTCGGCCTCCGTGAGCTGGAGCCGGGCCAGCCGGGCCACGTGCGCGACGTCCTCGCGGGTGATCTGGGCCATAGGGACTCGATGCTATTGGGTGACGCGGCGAGCGAACTCCACGGCTTTCTCGTTGATCAGGTCCTTGTCGTAGTCGAGGGTGGCGACGTGGTAGCTGCGCTCGAGGGTGACCCGCTCGACCGGGCCACCGACGGCCTCGGCGAGGAGGTCGCTGTTGCCCGGCGGGACCACGTGGTCCTGGGTGCTGGTGAGGATCAGCACCGGGCACGTGACCTTGGCCAGGTCGTCCCGCACCGCCGCGGCCGCGCCGGCCAGGCTGAGCAGCGGGCGGAGGGGCGTGGCGTCGTAGGCCTTCTCCCGGGCCGCGGGGTCGGCCACGTCGTTGCCCACCGCCGGGATGCGGTCGGTTCCCGCCGCCACCAGGTCCTCCAGGGCCTTCACCATCTCCTCGGGGACGTCCATGGCCGGGTTGACGAACACCAGCCCCGCGATCTCGGCGTGCCGGGTGCCCAGCCACGCGGTCAAGGTGCCGCCCATGGAGAGCCCTGCCACCACCACCCGCTCGGAGCGGGCCGCGAGCGACTCGTAGGCGGCCTCGGCCACGGAGGACCAGTCCTCCCAGTCGGTGTCGAGCATGTCGTCCACCGCGGTGCCGTGCCCGGGCAGCAGCGGCAGCTCGACCGTGAAGCCGGCGGCGGCGAACGCCTCCGCCAGGCCCCGCAGGCCCTGCGGGTTGCCGGTGAAGCCGTGGAGCACGAGCGCCCCCTGCGGGCCGCCCTCGGCCGACCAGGGCTCGCAGCCGGGGATGATGTCCTTGCCGTCACTGGTCTGCACGGCTGTGCAGCGTACGCTGGTAATTGACCCCTGGGTCAAGCCCCGACACACTGTTCCACCACAGTCAGACTGATCACACGCACATGAACGACCGCCAGCTCACCTCACAGGGTGCCGAACGCAAGCAGCAGCTCCTGGACGCCGCCGCCCGGCTCTTCGCCGAGCAGGGCTACGAGGCCACGCGCGTGGTCGACATCGTGGAAGCCGCGGGTGTGGCCAAGGGCCTGTTCTACTGGTACTTCGAGAACAAGGAAGCGTTGTTCCGGGAGCTGGCCGCGGAGACCCGCTACCGGCTGCGGCGCCAGCAGGCCCAGGCGATCGACGCCGGCGCCCCCGCCCTCGTGCGCATCCTCCAGGGCACCGTCGCCAGCTTGGCGTTCATGGCCGAGAACGCGCCGTTCTTCTCGCTGCTCGACGTCGAGGGCCGCAACGTCGCCGACGTCCTGCGCCAGGGCACCGAGCAGCACCTGCACGACGTGACCGTCCTCATCCTCGACGGCCAGCGGGACGGCACGGTCACCGACACCGATCCCGCCGAGCTGCTCGCCCTGGGCGTGGTCGGCGCCGTGGGCCAGTTCAGCCACTTCCACCGCACCGGGCGCATCGACCTGTCGCTGGCCGAGCTCTCCGGCTACGTGGCCCGCCAGGTGGCCCGCATGCTGGCCAGCGACGAGGCCACCGCCCGAGCCGCGATCGTCTCGCTGCGCCACAACCGCTCGACCGCCCCCGCGTTCTGAGCGCCGCTGCGCCCGCCCGTGTGGGATTGCCGCGTGGCGCGCCGCTAGCCTTGCCCGGTCCGTTTCCCCAACGAGGTGCTCCGTCCCATGATCCGTCGCCGTCCGCTGGTCGCCCTGGCCGCGATCACCGTGCTTGCCCTGTCTGCGTGCAGCCAGAACGACGCCAAGGAGAGCGACGTCGTGGACGCCATGCGCGACGCCGGCCTCAACCAGCAACAGGCCGAGTGCGTCGGCCAGGGGTTCCAGGAAGAGTTCGGCGACGACCAGGACCAGTTCAACAAGGTCGCGGCCGCGGCCAAGACCGAGGACTTCCCCGAGGGCACCGAGGAGCCGATCCGGCAGATCCTCGACCGCTGCGTGAACGGCGACGGCTCGTCCGACAGCAGCGACACGACCGACACCAGCGACACCACCAGCGCGGACGAGACGACCACCACCACCGCCGGCTGAGCCCTCGCCGACTGTTGCAGTATCGCTGCAACTACCGCGCTAGCATGCGGCGTTTCGACCGGCGAGGAGGGGAGAGTCCCGTGCCGTACAAGTTCTTGTCCGACGAGTGGATCGAGGAAGCCCGGAAGATCCGGGCGGAGCTGGACTCTCCGGCTGCCGCCCCGCAGCCCGTCAAGATGAACCTGGTGATCACCGACGTCCCCTTCGGTGACGGCGCGGTCGACGCCCACATGGACACGACCGGCGGCGAGCTGGAGCTCGAGACCGGTCACCTCGACGGCGCCGACGTGACGGCCACGCTCGACTACGAGACGGCCAAGGCGATGATGGTGGACGCCAACCCTCAGGCCGCCATGCAGGCGTTCATGGCCGGCAAGATCAAGCTCCAGGGCGACATGACCAAGGCCATGGCGCTCCAGAGCGGGCCGCCGAACCCCGAGCTCACCACGCGGATCCAAGAGATCACTGAATAGCCACGGTCGGCCCCGCGCCGGCTCGGCATCGCCAGCAAAGAAAGGGCGCCTCACGAGCGCCCTTTCTTTCATCTCGGTCCCAAAACGAAGAAGAGTGCCGAGCCTGCTGGGGCGGCAGCCTCATCGCGGCGGCTGGGGAACACCGCGTCCGGCATACCGCCCCAACGGGCCCGGCACGCTCCGTAGTTTAGTCGCTGCTCACAGCTATGTCAGCTTTCGCCGCACAGC
>JBKPRV010000076.1:0-7218 GCA_046734715.1 Actinomycetota bacterium
GGTCGGATCTGACCGGGCCGATGCTGCGGCACCGGCGGCTGGTGGTGTTGCTGTGCATGGCCGTGGCCACCGCCACTGGGGTGTTGTTGGCCGTGGCCGGGGCGTCGATGGTCCGCAACAGCACGGTGGGCCGCTACGAGCAGGCGCTCGGGCCCGAGGAGCCGGGGTACCAGGCGATGGTGGTGCCCACGCCCACCATGGCCCTGGTCCAGCGGGCGGCCGACGGGTCGCTGGCCGGCATCACCCTGCTGGCGCTCGAGCCGAGCGACGAGGGCGGCTCGGCGGTGGTGGTGCCGCCTTCACTGGTGGCGCAGCACGATCCCAGCCTCACCACCAGCCTGGCCGACGTCTACGCCACCGATGGCGCCGCGGGTGTCACCGCTGCCCTCGGCCGGGTGCTGGCGGTCGCCATCGGCGACCAGGTCGAGGTGGACGACGGCGACTGGGCCCGGCTGGTCGAGCCGGTGGCGCCGATCGAGCTCACGCTGGAGAACGCGGTGGGCGAGTGGGCGGCCGGTCCCGTCAGCCTCGAGGCCGACGACGTCGGGCGCTTCCTGTCCGCCCGCGATCCGGACGAGACCGACCTCGACCGGCTCGAGCGCCAGGAGCAGTTCTGGACCGCGTGGCTGCAGCAGGTGCGCCAGGGCGGGGACGATGCGGTGCCGGGCGAGGTCGAGGCGGGCGTGGGCCGGTTCGTGCGGGGGATCGCGGCCGACACGGTGCTCACCGGGGCCCTGCCGGTGGTGCGGGACGACCAGCCGAACCCGTTCGTCCTCCGGCCCAACGACGGGCAGGTGTCGGGCATGGTGGCCCGGGCGGTGCCGTTCCCCACGGCGCCAGAGGCGGGCACCCGGATCAAGCTGCGGCTGCTGAACGGCACCACCGACCCGGCGATCACCGGCGAGGCGGCCACCCGTCTGGTCGAGGGTGGGGCCGAGATCGACATCGTGGGCAACGCCTCGAGCTTCGACGTGGCCAAGACCACCGTGACCTACTCGGGCGGCGGTGACCGGGCCGGTCTGGCAGGGTGGATAGCGGCCATCCTGGGCACGGACGAGCCCGAGGCGCTCCCACCGGCCGAAGATGAGATCGACGTGACCGTGATCCTGGGCGACGATGCCAGGGACCTGATCGGGAGGTGACAGGCAACTGACTGGACGGAACGACCGAGCGGCGGCCCGCGAGCTGGCCATCGTGGCGGCCCGCGCCGCCGACGCCAAGGGGGCACGTGACGTCGTGATCCTCGAGGTGGGCGACGTGCTGGTGGTGGCGGACGAGTTCGTGATCGCCTCGGCCCCCAACGATCGCCAGGTCCGCGCCATCGTGGACGACGTCGAGCGCCTGGTGGGCGACGCCGGCTTCGGCCGCCCGCTCCGGGTCGAGGGCCTGGACGACCGCCACTGGGTCCTCATGGACTACGGCGACGTGGTGGTCCACGTCTTCCTCGACGAGACGCGGGAGTACTACGAGCTGGAGCGCCTCTGGAGCGACGTCCCTCGCCTGGCCTGGGCCGAACGCGCCGCGTCCGGGCGCTGAAGGCCCGGACGCCGGTCGTGGGTGGAGCCGACGCGGATCGAACGCGCTACCTCGTCCATGCCATGGACGCGCTCTACCAATTGAGCTACGGCCCCGCGGGGAGAGTTCACCCTAGCAGGTGGCCCGCGGCGCTCAACTCACCACGAAGTTGATCAGCCGGCCGGGCACGACGACCACCTTGCGGACCGTGCGGCCGGCCAGCAACCCGGCCACCTTGTCGTCGGCGCGGGCCGCGGCCTCGACCGCGGCGGCGTCGGCACCCGAGGGCACCAGCACCTTGCCCCGCAGCTTGCCGTTGATCTGCACGGGGATCTCCACCATCTCGTCCACCAGCAGCGCCGGGTCGGCCTCGGGGAACGGCTCGGTGGCCAGCGAGTCGCGGTGCCCCAGCCGGGCCCACAGCTCCTCGCTCACGTGCGGAGCCAGGGGCGCCAGCATCAGCACCAGCGGCTCGGCCACCTCCCGGGGGACGCCGCCGTCGGGGTAGCGGGCGGTCAGGTGGTTGTTCAGCTCGGTGATCTTGGCGATCGAGGTGTTGAAGCGCAGCTTCTCCATGCCGTCCCGCACCGCGGCGATGGTCCGGTGCAGCAGACGCACCGTCTCGTCGTCGGGCGCCTCGGCCGACACGGTGGGCTCGCCGGTCTCCTCGCTCACGACGTTGCGCCAGATGCGCTGCAGCAGCCGGTACACGCCGACCACGGCCTTGGTCTCCCACGGCCGGCTCTGGTCCAGCGGCCCGGTGAACATCTCGTACAGCCGCAGGGTGTCGGCCCCGTAGCTCTCGTACATCTCGTCGGGGGTGACCGAGTTGCGCAGGCTCTTGCCCATCTTCCCCGACACCCGGGTGACCTGCTCGTCGCCCAACCAGTAGTAGCCGTCGTGCTCGGTCACCTCGTGGGCTTCGACGTACTGGCCCCGGCGGTCGGTGTAGGCCGCGGCCTGGATCATGCCCTGGTTGAACAGGCGCCGGAACGGCTCGCACGACGAGACGTGGCCCAGGTCGTACAGCACCTTGTGCCAGAAGCGGGCGTACAGCAGGTGCAGGACCGCGTGCTCGGCGCCGCCCACGTACAGGTCGACGCCGCCGGTGTCGTCCGGGGTGCGCGGCCCCATCCAGTAGCGCTCGTTCTCCGGGTCGACCAGCACCTTGTCGTTGTCGGGGTCCAGGTAGCGCAGCTCGTACCAGCACGAACCGGCCCACTGGGGCATGGTGTTGGTCTCGCGCCGGTAGGTCTTGGTGCCCTCGCCCAGGTCCAGGCTCACCTCGACCCAGTCCGTGGCGCGGGCCAGCGGCGGCATGGGCTCGGACGTCTCGTCGTCGTCGGCGAAGGTGACGGGGGAGTAGTCCTCGATGTGCGGTAACTCGACCGGCAGCAGCTCCTCGGGGAGCCCCCGGGGCAGGCCGTCGTCGGGGTCGTACACGATGGGGAACGGCTCGCCCCAGAAGCGCTGCCGGGAGAACAGCCAGTCCCGCAGTTTGGTGGTGACGGTGCCGGCACCCAGGTCGTTGGCCTCCAGCCAGCCGATGATGGCGTGCTTGGCCTCGGCGATGCCCAGGCCGTTCAGGCTGACCTCGTCGTTGGCGCTGTTGATGGCCGGGCCCTCGCCCACGTAGGCCTTGCCCTCGAAGGACGCCGGCGGCTGCACGGTGCGCACGATGGGCAGCCCGAAGCTCTCGGCGAACTCCCAGTCCCGCTCGTCCTGGCCGGGGACGGCCATGATGGCGCCGGTGCCGTAGCCCATCAGCACGTAGTCGGCGATGAAGACGGGGATGGGCTCGCCGTTGGTGGGGTTGGTGGCGAAGCTGCCCAGGAAGACGCCGGTCTTCTCGCGGGACTCGATCTGTCGCTCGATGTCCGTGCGGGACGCGGCCTGGCGCCGGTAGGCGGCCACGGCCTCGGCGGGCGTGGCGGCGCCCCCGGTCCAGCTCTCGACCGTGCCGTCGGGCCAGTCCGCCGCCGTCAGCTCCTCCACCAGGGGATGCTCGGGTGCCAGCACCATGTAGGTGGCGCCGAAGGCGGTGTCGGGCCGGGTGGTGAACACTTCAATCCCGGGCCCACCGGTCGGGGTCGGGAAGGTGATGCGAGCCCCCTCCGACCGGCCGATCCAGTTGCGCTGCATCAGCTTGATGGGCTCGGGCCAGTCCAGCCGCTCCAGGTCGTCGATCAGCCGGTCGGCGTAGGCCGTGATGCGCATCATCCACTGCTGCAGCGGCCGGCGGAACACCGGGAAGTTGCCGCGGTCGCTGCGGCCCTCCGCCGTGACCTCCTCGTTGGCCAGCACGGTTCCTAAGCCGGGGCACCAGTTGACGATCGCCTCGGCGCGGTAGGCCAGGCGGTGGTTGTCGACCACCACCCGCCGCTCGGTGGCGGACAGCTCGGCCCACGGTCGGTCGTAGGGGTTGGTGCCCTCGCCCGGCTCGCGGCTGCCGGCGTTCAGCTCGGCCTCCAGGTCGGCGACGGGCCGGGCCCGGTCGGCGTCGGTGTCGTACCAGGAGTTGTAGATCTGCAGGAAGATCCACTGGGTCCAGCGGTAGTAGCCCACGTCCATGGTCGCGATGGACCGCCGCGGGTCGTGCGCCAGCCCCAGCCGCCGCAGCTGGCGGCGCATGGTGGCGATGTTCCGCTCGGTGGTGACGCGGGGGTGCTGGCCGGTCTGCACGGCGTACTGCTCGGCCGGTAGCCCGAAGGCGTCGTAGCCCATCGTGTGGATCACGTTGTGGCCCGTCATGCGCTGGTAGCGGGCGTAGACGTCGGTGCCGATGTAGCCCAGCGGATGGCCGACGTGCAGCCCGTCGCCGCTGGGGTACGGGAACATGTCCAGGATGTACAGGTGGGGCGCGTCGGCCACCTTGTCGAACCCGGCGCGCAGGTCGCCGACCGGGTTGGGGGCCTGGAACGTGCCCTCCCGCTCCCAGCGGTCCTGCCAGGCGATCTCGATGCGCCCCGCGAGCTCGGCCGTGTAGCGGTGCGGAGGCGTGTCGTTGCTGGTAGGGGCTTCATCGGCCATGACTGCGAAGGGTACCGGCCCGGCGACGGTCCACTCGAAGTCATAAGGCAATGTGCGGGTCAGCCGGATGGCGGTGTGTAACCCCGGGGTTCACCGGTTAGTCGTACGCATGATGCCTACGCTCCTCCGCCGCCTGGAGCGCGCCGCGCAGCGCGATACCACTGTCACGTTCGTGATCGGAGGCGAGGAGGACGTGGTCCCCTGGCGTGAGCTCCACGCCAAGGCCAAGGGCTATGCCTCCGCCCTCCAGGCCCGGGGCGTCCGGCCCGGAGACCATGTGGCGTTGCTGTCGCCGACGACCCGCAGCCTGGTCACGGCCATCCAGGCGACCTGGCTGGTGGGAGCGGCCATCGTCGTGCTGCCGCTGCCGATGCGGCTGTCCTCCATCGAGGAGTTCGTGGGCCAGACCCGGCAGCGCATCCGCAACGCGCGGGCCAAGGTGTGCGTGATCGACCCCGAGCTGGCCGAGTTCGTGCAGCCCGAGCCGGGCGATCCGCCGATGGTGGGCTTCGCCGAGCTGGCCACGGGCGACCCGGCGGCCTACCGCCGGCCGGCCGACGACCCCGACCGGCTGGTGATCCTCCAGTTCACCAGCGGCTCGACGTCGGACCCCAAGGGCGTGATGCTGCCGGACCGGGTGCTGCGGGCCAACCTCGACGCCGTCGCGGTGGCGGCCAAGCTCGACCCGGACGGCGATGTCCTGGTGTCGTGGCTGCCGCTCTACCACGACATGGGCCTGGTGGGCCTGCTGACCCTGCCCATGTCCACCGGCACCGCGCTGGTCCTCGGGGCGCCGCAGGACTTCACCTCCCGGCCCGCCCGCTGGATGGACTGGGTGTCGACCTACGGCGGCACCGCCACCGCCGGGCCCAACTTCAGTTACGTCCTGGCCACCCGGGCGCTGCAGCGCTCCGAGCAGCTCGACCTGTCCCGGCTGCGGATCGCCCTCAATGGCGCCGAGCCCATCGATCCCGACCAGGTCGAGGCCTTCATCGAGGCTGGCCGGCGACACGGTCTGCATCCCGAGGCCGTGTTCCCGGCCTTCGGCATGGCCGAGGTGGCCATCGCCGGCACGTTCCCCGAGCCCGGGACCGGCATGGTCCTCGACTGCGTCGACCGCCGGGTGCTGGAGTCCGAGCGCTACGCCGCGCCGGTCGCGCCCGGCACCGACGGCAGCCGCCGCCTGGCGCTGCTGGGCCGCCCCGTCCCCGGGCTGGAGATCCGCATCGTCGACCCCGAGTCGGGGGCCCCGTTGCGTGACCGTGAGGTCGGGGAGCTGGAGATCCGCGGCACGTCGGTGACCCCGGGCTACTACCGCCGCCCCGACGCCAACGCCACGCTGTTCCACGACGGCTGGCTTCGCACGGGCGACCTGGCCTACCTGCTGGACGGCCAGCTGGTGATGTGCGGTCGCATCAAGGACGTGATCATCGTGGGCGGCCGCAACGTCTTCCCCGAAGACGTCGAGTGGGCCGTCGGGTCGTTGGAAGGTGTCCGGGCCGGCAACGTCATCGCCTTCGGCGTGCACGGCGACCGCGGGCGCGAGTCACTGGTGGTGGTGGCCGAGTCCAACGCCGACGACGTGGCCCTCGTGCGGAAGATGGTGGCCGAGCGGGTGCGCCAAGTGGTGGGCATCCCGGCGAAGGCCATCGTCCTCGTGGCCCCGGGCACCCTGCCCAAGACCAGCTCCGGGAAGCTCCAGCGGTCGCTGTGCCGGCACCGCTACCACGACGGCCAGCTGGCCCTCGTGGTCGCCTGAGCGACGAGCGCTAGGCGGCCTTGATGGCCGCGATCACCCCGTCCCACTGGTCGCCCTGGGTCTGGTACGGCGTGTAGAAGCTGAGCCGGCTGACCACGCCGCCCCAGCGCTCCACCAGGGCGGGACCGACCTCGTCGAGGGGCGCCACCACGGCGAACGCCTCCACCATGTCCTGGTCGATGAGGTCGCCCATCTCGGCCCAGCGACCCTCCTTGGACATGCGGTTGAGCTCGTCCTGCAGGTCGCCCCAGCCGTGCAGCTCCAGCACCTTGCGGTAGGCGGGGGTCGAGCCGTAGAAGGCGATCTGCCCCTTCACCCCGGTGGCCGCCGCGGCCATCTCGGCCTCGTCCCGGCCCGTGACCACGAACAGCGGGCCGGAGATCTCGAAGCCCTCCAGCGTCTTGCCCACCTTGGCCCGGCCCTTCTCCAGCGCGGGGATGGTCACCTCGGTCATGTAGCGCTGGGTGGTGAACCCGTGGCAGATGAAGCCGTCGGCCACCTCGCCCGCCACCTCGGTCATCAAGCCGCCGACCCCGGCCAGGAAGATGCCGGCGTCGCCGTGCGGGTTCGGGCCCGGGTTGAAGAACGGGGTCATGAGCGTGTGCTGGTAGAAGTCGCCCCGGAAGTCGAGCTTCGACCCAGTGTTCCAGCAGTCCCAGATGGCCCGGATGGCCAGGATCATCTCCCGCATGCGGGGCGCGGGGTGCGACCACGGCATGGAGAACCGGCGGGTGATGTGGGCCTTGATCTGGCTGCCCAGCCCGAGGATGAAACGGCCCTCGGACGCGGCCTGCAGGTCCCACGACGTCTGGGCCAGGGTCATGGGGTTGCGGGCGAAGGCGACCGCGATGGCGGTGCCGAGGTCGACCCGCTCGGTGCCCTGCGCCGCCAGCAACAGCGGCAGGAACGGGTCA
>JBKPRV010000077.1:0-9683 GCA_046734715.1 Actinomycetota bacterium
CGCCCGCTGCGCGGCCCGGGCGGCCAGGTGGGCCGCGCCGGTCATGCCCGGCGAGCCGGCGGCGATCACCACCGCGGCCCGCCACTTGTGGGCGTCGGGCGGCCGCGGCGGCAGCCAGCCCGCCACATCGGCGGCCTCCACCACCCACGCCCCCGCGCCCGAGACGTCGAGCCCGATGTCCTCCCGCGCCACCTCGCCGGCCAGGGCCCGGCCGGGGTGGAACAGCAGGCCCGGCTTGAGGGCGGCAAACGTGACGGTGCGCCGGGCCGGCAGGGCCCGGCCGTGCACGGCGCCGGTCAGGCCGTCGACCCCACTGGGGATGTCCACCGCGAGCACCGGGACGTCACCCACCTCGGGCGGCTCGTAGTCGCCCCGGAACCCGGTTCCGTAGGCGGCGTCGATCACCAGATCGCTCGGGGGGAGCCGCTCGGGGGCGTCGGTGGCGGCGATCACGGTGACCCGCACGCCCTCCCGGACCAGGCGGCGCGCGGCCTCGCGCCCGTCGTTGCCGTTGTTCCCCTTGCCCGCCACCACCACGACCCGGCGCCCGTAGCGGCCGCCCATGAGGTCGACCGCGTGGCGGGCCACTGCCGCCGCCGCCCGCCCGATCAACACGTCGGTGGGCTCGGGCGCGGCCTCGTCGACGGCGCGCATCTCCCGTGGCGTCAGGACAGGCAGCATGCCTCGTCAACGCTACTGGCGGGACAGGAGGTGCCGTGTTGCCCGGAGTCCTCCCGGTCGAGCTGTGGCCCGGCCACCAAATCGCGGACTCTTGGGCTGCGGCTAACGCCCGATGCGCTCGGCCTCTATTCTGCGAGGGCGATCACCACGGCCTCGGCCATGGTGGCCGTGTGGGTGAGGCTCACGTGCCACGCGGTCACCCCGTGCTCGGCCGCGAGGCGGGCGGCGGTGTCGTGCAGGGCGAGCGACGGCGCCCCGGACTCGGCCCGCACCACCTCGATGTCCCGGAAGGCGCAGGCGCCGAGGCCCCGGCCCAGGGCCTTGAGCACGGCCTCCTTGGCGGCGAAGCGGGCGGCCAGGCCCTCGGCCGGGTCGCGCCGGCGGCCGCAGTGCTCGCGCTCGGCGTCGGTGTACACCCGGGTGGCGAAGCCCGGCGTGCGAGCCAGCGTGCGGCGCAGGCGGTCGACCTCGCACAGGTCGACGCCGACGCCCACCACCGTGCTCACCCGCGCCTCACACCGCTACTCGCTGTGCCAGCGGTCGGCCAGCACGTTGATCGGCTCGGTCAGCAGGTCGACCACCGCGATGCCGGCCAGCAGGTCTTCGCGGAACGTGGGCTCGGTCTCCTGCACGGCGTCGCGCAGCACGGAGTAGCGGTTGCGGTAGCCCTGGAGCACGCCCCGAGCGGTGGCCACCGGCATCCGGTCGGCGAAGCGGACGTGCAGCAGCGTGATCCCCGTGGTCTCCCCGTCCTTGACCTCGGGCACGATGACCAGCGTCCGGCCGTCGCGCCGGCCCCGGGCCACCAGCACCTCCCGCTCGGTGGCGACCCGGCGCTTGGTCCCCCGCAGCTCGGCGTCGCGGTCGGTGCGGCTGGGCAGGTCGCGGGCGATGCCGCCCCGATCGACCACGGCGATGGTGTCGCCGTCGATGCCGTAACGGGTGAAGCCCACGACCTCGGCCACCGCGGGGCTGATGTCGGCCAGCGTGCGCAGGGTGCGGTAGCTGAACTGGTCGCGGCCGGCGCCGGTGGACAGCACCTCGCGCACCAGCGGGGCCTCCAGCAGCGTCTCGTCCGTGCGGGAGATGCCGACGGTGACGGTCTTGGCCTGGTGCTTGATGGCGTCGACCGGCCGGGTCAGCTCCTCGATGGCGACCGTGAGCACGGCCGTGAGGTCCTCGATGACCACGGCGGGCGTCGCCGCCCGGCCGCCGTCGAAGTTGTAGGCGTCCAGCGGCAGCATCCCGAGCAGGTAGCGGAACACGGCGCTCAGGCGCACCGCGGTCGACGCCCCCAGCTGGCCGTCGTAGCTGCCCACCCGCAGTCCGTTGAACCAGCGCCGCGCCAGCGGCTCGATCTCGGGGGCCAGCCGCCGCATCAGCAGGTCTCCGTCGCGCAGGCCGGACTCGGCGGTGACGGCCTCGACCGCGGCCCGGGCCTGCCGCAAGGGCAGGGCCAGGCCGTCGATGGCCAGGGCCGCCTCGTAGCCGAACACGTGCCCGGCCATGGCGGACAACACGAAGGCCAGCGCCGGGTGGGTGGCGGGGACGGGCAGCACGTGCAGGGCCGCGGCGAAGCGCGACTGGCCGTCGCTCGCGATCACCACCGGCGACGCCTTGTGCGCCCGGTAGATGGCGACCTCCTTGGCCACGTCGTCGGCCGTCGATCCCTCCAGGCCGGCGGCGCACACGATGACCAGCGGCTCGGAGGACAGGTCGATGTGCTTCTTGTCCTCGGTGGAGTCGCTGGCGATCGACTTGTAGCAGAGCTCGGACAGCTTGATGCGCACCTCGGCGGCCGCGATGCGGTTCACGCCGTTGCCCACCACCGCCCAGTAGCGCTTGGACGGGGCGAGGCTGTGGGCCGCCTCGGCGATGGCGGGGCGACGGCCCAGTACCTCGGTCATGGCCGCGGGCAGCTCGCGCAGCGCCCGCAGCAGGCCGTCGGGTACCCGGCCGCCCACCTCGGCGGCGATGGCCGCGGCCAGCAGGATCCCGGCCGCGATCTGGCTGTAGAACGCCTTGGTGGAGGCCACCGACATCTCGACGTCGCGCCCGTCGGAGGTGTAGAGCACGCCGTCGGCCTTGTCGGTCAGGTCGCTGCCGCGGCGGTTGACGATGGCCACCACCTTGGCGCCGCGGGCCCGCACCAGGTCGACCGTGCGGTTGGTGTCGGTGGTGGTGCCCGACTGGCTGATGGCCACCACCAGCGTGTCGGCCATGGTCGGGCGTAGGCCGAAGCCGGACAGCTCGGTGGCGGGCAGCGCTTCGACCTGCATCGCCATGTCGGGGCAGAACTGCTCGAGCGCCGCGGCCATGGCCTGGCCGGCCACCGCCGCGGTCCCCTGGCCGATGACCAGGACCCGGCGGATGCTGCCCTCGCGCAAGGACGCCCGCACCTCGACCGGCAGGGCGTCGTCGGGCAGCCGGACCACCAGCCGGCCGTCCTGCTCGACGACCTTGCCGCGGAGCGTCTTGCGGAAGCTGTCGGGCGACTCGGTGATCTCCTTGAGCAGGAAGTGGGGGAAGCTGCCCCGGTCGATGTCGCGGGTGGTGATCTGCGCCTCGGCCAGCTCGGCCTCGCTCACCGGCAGCGGGGTGCCGTCGTAGGACAGGCGCTCGATGCCCTCGATCGTCCCGGCCCGCGCGCCGTCCAGCACCACGATCTGGCCCCGGCTGGCGGTGGGGTTGTCCGGGTTGGCCGGGGTCTCGCCGTCCATGCGCAGGTAGCGAGGGGTCATCTCGATGACCCCGTAGGGCTCGCTGGCCACCACGTAGGCGCCGTCGGCCAGGCCCACGTACAGCGCCTGCCCGCTGCCCCGCAGCGCCAGCATGAGCTTGTCGGGCTCGGCGGAAGCGGCGGCCGCGATGGCGACCGAGCCCTCGAAGCTGGCGATGGTGGAGCGGAACGCGCCGGCCAGGTCGCTGCCCTCGGCCACCCGCCGGGCCACCAGGGTGGGGATCACCTTGGCGTCGGTGGTGATCTCGGGAGCGATCTGGAGGCCGTCGAGCGCCTTGAGGTCGGCGAAGTTGTCGACGTCGCCGTTGAGCGCCGCGACGACGTAGGGGGCGGGCGGGGCGCCCACCTCGGCACTGTCGACGGGGTGGGCGTTGGGCTGGCTGATGATGCCGACGGAGGCCCAACGGGTGTGGCCCAGCACCACCGCCACCGCCTCGTCGGAGCCGAGCGCCAGGCGCAGCAGGTCGTCGGCCCGGATGGCATCGCGCAGCACCCGGGTGTTGTCGCCCAGCTCGCCGATCTCGGCCGCCGCCTTGTACACGAAGCACAGGCAGCCGTCGACCACCCGCACCGCGCCCGAACGGAACAGCGGATCGGCCGCACGGTCGCCCAGCAGCGAGGCGATCGCCGCGCCGTCGACGTCGAGGCCGTGGTCGCGCACGTGGACGTGGAGGCCGGCCGAGTCGCGGCCCCGGACCTCCAGGCGGTCGATGGCGGACAGGGCCTGCTCGATGGACGTGTAGCCCTCGGTGGCGCCCCAGGACGGCTCGCGGCCCGCCAGGTCGGCCACCGCCCGGGCGGTGCGGGTGCGGTCGCGCTCGACCGACCACACCGCGTCCTTCAGCCGGGTGACGGCGGCGTTGACGGCTTCGTCGCCCGCGTCCCCGGTGGCGTCGTCGAGGCGGGCCTCGATGGCGGCGAGGGTGGCGGACAGCGAGGCGCACACGCCCTCGACCTCGGCCAGCAGCCGGCGGTCGTGCACCAGCGCCCACACGCCCTCGGCGCCCCGCAGGCGGCCGTCGCTCTCCTCCACCAGCTCGGCGGCGGCGGTGCACAGCTTGGCCAGCGGCCCGTCCGCGGCCAGCTCGGCCACCGCATCGTGCAGGGGGCCGACGACCTCACCCGACGAGGGAGCCTGGCGCGCGCCGGCACGGCGGACGACGGCAATGATCCCGCACATGGCCGACCAGTCTACGGCCGGACCGGGCCGGGCCGGTCCCGCTCGACGGCCGTCACCAGCTCGCTCACCGCGGCTTCGGCGGCCGCCTCGGTGGGCGCCTCGACCATGACCCGGACCATCGGCTCGGTGCCGCTGGGGCGGATCAGCACCCGTCCTTCGGGCCC
The DNA here is from genome assembly GCA_046734715.1 of Actinomycetota bacterium. Taxonomy (GTDB): domain Bacteria; phylum Actinomycetota; class Acidimicrobiia; order Acidimicrobiales; family VFJN01; genus ZC4RG19. The sequence goes on from JBKPRV010000077.1 coordinate 4,766, forward strand.
GAGGCGGGCCTCGACCTGGGCGATGAGCGGCGCCAGGCGGTCGACCACGGCCGGGTCGCGCTCGGCCACCCGGACGTTGCGCAGCACCTGGGGCAGCCGGGTCATGGCGTCGGCCGCCACCTCGGCCAGCGGCCGCCCGGCCCGGACCACCACGTCCAGGGCCTGGACCGCGGTGAGCAGCCCGTCGCCGGTGGTGCACAGGTCGCGGAAGATGACGTGGCCGCTCTGCTCGCCTCCCAGCGCGAGTCCCTGGGACTCCAGGGCTTCCAGCACGTAGCGGTCGCCCACCGGCGTCTCCACCACCGCGATCCCGGCCTTCTCCATCGCCAGCCGGAAGCCCAGGTTGGTCATCACCGTGACCACCACGCTGCCGCCGCGCAACACGCCCCGGTCGTGCCGGTCGCGGGCGCAGAGGGCGATGATCTGATCGCCGTCCACGATCTCGCCCTCGGCGTCGACCAGCATCACCCGGTCGGCGTCGCCGTCGAAGGCCACGCCCACGTCGGCGCCCGTCTCGACCACGGTCCGGGCCAGCGCCCGGGGGTCGGTGGAGCCGCAGCCGGCGTTGATGTTGGTGCCGTCGGGCTGGTCGCAGAGCACCTCGACGGCCAGGCCCAGCCCGGCCAGCACGCCCGGGGCCACCACCGCGGCCGACCCGTTGGCGCAGTCCACCACCGCCCGCAGGCCGTCGAGCCGGCGCCCCTCCAGCGTGGCGGCCACCGCCGCGGCGTAGCCGGCGTGGTCGTCGGCCGCAGTGACGATCCGGCCCACGTCGGCCCCCGTGGGCGGAGCCCCGGTGGGGCCCTCGCTCATCAGGTGGGACAGCTCGGTCTCGAGGCGGGCCTCGACCTCGTCGCTCAGCTTGCGCCCGCCTGCGGCGAAAAGCTTGATGCCGTTGTCGGGGAACGGGTTGTGCGACGCCGACACCATGGCCGCGGGCGCGTCCCGCTGCACCGACCACCACGCCACCTCGGGCGTGGGCGCCACGCCCAGCAGCGTGACATCGGCGCCTTCGGACGCCAGGCCCGCGCCGAGGGCGGCCTCCAGCAGGGGGCCGGACCGGCGCGTGTCGCGGCCCACGGCGAAGTGGTCGCCGCCGAGGACCCGCGCCGCGGCACGGCCCAGCGCGAGGGCCAGCTCCGGCGTGAGCTCGGCGTTGGCCACGCCCCGGACGCCGTCGGTGCCGAACTTCAGCACGGGCGTCTCCGCCCCCGCCTCAACGCTTGGAGTACTGGGGAGCCTTGCGGGCCTTCTTGAGGCCGTACTTCTTGGACTCCTTCTCGCGCTGGTCGCGCGACAGGAAGCCCGCCCGCTTCAGGGTCGTGCGCATCTCCGAGTCGATCTCCACCAGCGCCCGGGCGATGCCGAGCCGCAGGGCACCGGCCTGCCCCGACACGCCGCCCCCGTGCAGGGTGGCGTCGATGTCGTAGGCCTCGTCCGTGCTGGTCAGGCGCAGCGGCTCCGTGAGGATCATCTGGTGCGCCTTGGACGGGAAGTAGGCGGCGACGTCGCGGTCGTTGATGGTGATGGTGCCGGTCCCCGGACGGATCCGGACCCGGGCGACGGCGCCCTTGCGGCGGCCGGTGGTCTGCGCGAGCGGAGTGGGCATCGAGATGGCGTCCTCAGGCGGTGGGTCGGCGGGCGTGGGCCACGTCGAGGGGCTGCGGCTGCTGGGCCGCGTGCGGATGGGTGGGGCCGGCGTACACCTTGAGCTTGGTGAGCTGCTGGCGGCCGAGGCGGGTCTTGGGGAGCATGCCCCGGATGCTGCGGCGCACCGCCTCTTCCGGCTTGCGCGCCAGGAGGTGGCCGAACGTCTCGGCCTTGATCCCGCCCGGGTAGCCCGAGTGGCGGTAGACGACCTTGCGGTCGCCCTTGTCGGACGTGAGCACGACCTTGTCGGCGTTCACGATGATCACGTGGTCGCCGGTGTCGAGATGGGGGGCGAAGCTGGGCTTGTGCTTGCCGCGCAGCACCCGGGCGACCTCGGTGGCGAGACGGCCGAGGACCAGGCCGTCGGCGTCGACGACGTACCAGTCCCGCTGGATCTCTGATGCTTTCGGGGTGTACGTGGGCACGCGTGCCACCTTCATGTGATGCAGTGCGGGTGCGCGGGCGCGAACCGCGCCCAGAGCGACGGACAAGCCTACGGGCTTGCGGGCCGAAACGGCAAGCCAGGCCGCCGTATCGTGCGCCGGATGACCGGCACAGCCTACGAGCTCTGGCTCCGCCCCGCGGACGGCGCCCGGCTGCCCGCGGCGGTAGAGGCGCTCCGGTCCCATCCCGACCTGGCGGGAGGTGAGGCTCGGACCCCGGCCGGGCGGGTCCCGTGCGAGGTGGTGGTCGATGCCGGCGGGCTCACGCTGGCATTGCCCGTAGCGGCGCTGGAGCGGGTGCTGCCCGACATCTGGTACCCCATCGACGGGTACGAGCAGAACCGGGCCTGGCGGGAGCCGCTGGACGTGTGGCTCACGAAGCTGGCGGACCATGTGGCCCGCGCCGTGCCGATCCGCCACGGGCTGATCGGCCCGGGCGTGTCGGCCACGCCCTACGACGGTGACGTGCCCGAGGAGCGCGAGGTCAGCCACCTGGTCCCCGGCCGGCAGGGCGGCGCGGTCCGCTACCCGCCGACCCGCTGGTACACGCCCTGGTGACGCTCAGCCCACCGCCGCCAGGGACGGCGTGAGCCAGTCCGGGGCGGGCGGCGCCGAGTCGCGCCACGAGCGGTTGCGGCGCCAGAACACATAGGTGATGCCGCCGAACACGATGGGCACGACGTAGGTCAGCAGCCGGTAGATGAGCACGGCCGCCACCACCTCGGCCCGCACGCCGCCCGCGGCGCTGATCCCCCCGATGAGCGCCAGCTCCACGATCCCCACGCCGCCGGGCGTGATCGGGATGGCGGTGATCAGGCGGGCGAAGGAGAACACGGCCAGCACCTGGGCCCAGCTCGCGTCCTGCTCGGACACGCCCATCACCCGCAGCGAAGCCAGCAGCACCAGGTACAGCGACAGGTGTCCGATCACGGTGATCACCGTGATCTGGATCCAGCTGTGGTGGACGAAGCTCAGGACCCGACGCCGGAACTTGGTCACCGCCAGGTCCCAGCCGGTGGCCGGGCCCTTGCGGAACACCTTGCGGATGCGGGTGGCGATGCGCTGGCTGAACAGCCCCAACTGCCGGGCGAACGCCTCGCTGTGCAGGATGAGGGCGAAGATCGCCACCGCCCCTACCAGGCCCAGCAGCCCCGCCAGCGCGGCCACCAGCCCCCCGCCGCCGGAGTCGCCGCTCACGGCCAGGATGGCCAGCGCCACCACCGGCATCCCCAGCTTGGCGAAGTTGTTCCAGATGCCGCTGACCAGCACCGCCAGCGTGGCCCGGGAGTTGGAGAAGCCCCACGAGCCCAGGATCGAGTAGGTCAGGCCCACGCCGATGGCCCCACCCGCAGGCAGGGCGTTGGATACCGCGGTCGTCGACTCGGTGAGGACCATGGCCTGGGGGTAGGTGAGGCCCGGCGTCGCCACCACCATCTGGATCCAGTAGGTGGCCAGGTTCCAGGCGGCCAGCCCCAGCAGCACCGCCACCTCGACCTTGGTCAGCGAGCGGATGGCCCGCCACACCGAGGAGAGGTCGGCGAACTGGCCCAGCACGAAATAGAAGATCCCGCCCACCAGCACGAGCGACACCGCCGCCTGCAGCGCCCGCCGCACCCGCGGGTCGTGCCAGCCGCGGGGCCGGGTGGCCGGCTCGCCCTCCTCGGCCTCGCTGGGCGTCAGCTCTGGGTCTGTTCGCGCCATGGACCACGAGTTTCGTCGTCGTGCCGTGGTATGGCAACGGGTTCCCCTCGGGGATTCGCTGTGGGAGTCTGGTGGCTGATCGACGGACGGGGGGCGATCCCAGATGCGTGCCCGGATGCGTCCTAGCTTCATCGCTGCTGTAGTCGTGGTCGCGCTGTCGGCGGCGAGCGGGTGTGGCGAGGCTCCGGCGCGAGACGACGCGGCCCGCACGCTGGGCGACGACCAGGTCACGGTGGCGTCGTTCGACTTCCCCGAGAGCGAGCTGCTGGCCCAGATCTACGGTCAGGCGCTGGAGGCCGGCGGCTACGACGTGGACCTGGCGTTGGGCGTGGGGCCCCGGGAGCTGGTCCAGCCCGCCCTCGCCCGGGGCCTGGTGGAGTTCGTGCCCGAGTACGCCGGCACCGCCATGCAGTTCCTCTCGCGGGGCGGCCCCCGCCCTACCAGGGACCAGGCCGCCACCTACGCCGCCCTGCAGCGCCAGCTGCGGGACCGGCCGCTGGTGGCGCTGGCGCCGTCCCCGGCCCAGGACGCCAACGCGGTGGTGGTCACCGCCTCCGTGGCCGAGCGCTACGGGCTCACCACGGTCAGCGACCTGCGGGCGGTCGCCCGGGACCTGACCTTCGGGGGACCGCCCGGCTGCCCGGAGCGGCCGTTCTGCCTGGCCGGGCTGCACTCGACCTACGGCCTCGACTTCGCCCACTTCATGCCCCTCGACGTGGGCGGGCCGCTCACCCACCAGGCGCTCGACGGCGGGCACGTGGACGCCGCGCTGCTGTTCACCACCGATCCCCGCATCGCCACCGAGGGCCTGGTCATGCTGGCCGACGACCGGGGGTTGCAGCCGGCGGAGAACGTCACGCCGCTGGTGCGGACCGAAGTGGTGGAGCGTTGGGGCGACGACTTCGTGGCCACCGCCGACGCCGTGTCGGCCGCCCTCGACTCGGAGAGTCTCCGCGCGATGAACGAGCAGGTGCTGGCGGGCGAGCCCGCCGCCGATGTGGCCAGCCGCTGGCTCGCCGATCGGGGGCTGGCGTGACCGCGCCCGGCGAGATCAACGGCCTCGCTCCCGGCGTGGCCGCGCCGACGGACCTGGAGGACCCCGACACCCGGGGTGGGTTGCGGAC
>JBKPRV010000078.1:0-3314 GCA_046734715.1 Actinomycetota bacterium
TGGCCCACGAACCCGGTCACGCCCGGCGTGTTGCGGATGACGAACCAGGCGGTGTCGTCCAGCTCGGCCCGGACCAGCAGGTACCCGGGGAACATCTTGCGCTGGGCCACGATCCGCTTGCCGTTCTTGAAGTCGACGTAATCCTCCATGGGGATCACGACCTCGTAGACGGCCTCTTCGGCGTTCATCGAGTGGATGCGGGCCTCGAGGTTCTGCTTGACCTTCTTCTCGTAGCCCGACTGCGTGTGCACGACGAACCAACGGCCCGGCCGGGTGTAGGGGTTGTCGATGACGGCAGCCGGCTCGGCGAGCAGCTCCTCGTCGGTGAGCACCTCGGCCTCGCCGTCGCCCCCGACGCCGGCCTCGCCAACCTCGGCCTCAGCAACGCCTGCGTCCGCCTCGACCTCGGCGGCCTCGACTTCGGCGGCCTCGACCTCGGCGGCGTCTGCCTGAACAACGGCTCCCTCCGCCTCGACCTCGCCGGCCTCAGCGTCAGCCTCGACCTCGGCGGCCTCCGTCTCTTCGACCTCGCCGGCCTCAGCGTCAGCCTCGACCTCGGCGGCCTCCGTCTCTTCGACCTCGCCGGCCTCAGCGTCAGCCTCGACCTCAGCCTCGGCCACGCCGGCCTCAGCGCCCTCGGCTACGGGCTCTTCGATCACGCCCGCCTCGGCCGGGTCGGCGTCGAGCTCGGGCGCGCCGGCCTCCTGGCCGTTGGCTCCGTTCTCGCTCGCGCTCACCGTGGGCTCGTCGAGGGAAGAGAGGTTGTCGGTGTCGGTGTCGTCAGGACTCATCGTTCGAACAGCTTGAACACGGCCTCACCGAAGGCGAAGTCCAGGAGGGCGATGTAAGTCGTCAGGACGACCACCGTGATCAGCACGATGATCGAGTAGTTGACGACCTCTGACCGCGACGGCCACGCCACCTTGCGCAGCTCGGCCCGCACCTCGCGGAGGAACTGCAGGGGCCCCGTGCGGGGCTCCTTGGTGGGGCGCGGTGCTGCGGGCGCGGGCCGCTTGCGTGCGGCGGGTGCGCCGTCCGCGCCGAGCTGGCCTTGGCGCTGCAGCATGCGCTTGGTCTGTCGGTTCATCGCCATGACGAGACCCTCGGATAGGGATTGGTAGGGGCAGGAGGAGAGCAGGGCAGGAGGGACTCGAACCCCCAACCTGCGGTTTTGGAGACCGCTGCTCTGCCAGTTGAGCTACTGCCCTTGGGGGTGAACCGGAACAGCCTATCCCGTCCCTGACTCGGCGGGACAAGGCGACCCCATCCGGGGTACCTCACGCGCTGGCGGCGTCCTCCCGTGCCCGCCAGGCGGCGTTGGCCTCCGCGAAGTGCTGCTGCGCGCCCTCGTAGTCGAAGGGCCGCTCCTCTTCCGGCCCGGGGCCCCACTGGCTGCGGGGCTGGTTGATGAAGTCGCCCCCGTACACGTGGATCGCCCCGGTCAGCCGGCCGAGCGGGTTGGTGACCGCGTGGATGGTGTCGTCGCCGAGCAGCAGCACGTCCCCCGCCACGAGCGTGCGGCCACCGGTCTCGTCGAGGAAGCGACTCTCCGGCCCCGAGCGCCGGTAGAACGCGTTGTCCTCCTGGCCGCCGTAGATGCCGATGGCCGCCCACATGCGATGGTCGTGGGGGTAAAGCCTCATGCCCGGTGCCCACACCAGGTGCATCACCGTCAGGTCGGGCGCGTTGTACAGGACGTTGAGGCCGCCCTCGACCGGCCGCATGACGTCGGCCACGGCCCGGGGATCGGCCAGCGCCCGGTCGAGCAGCTCCCGCACCGCCAGCCGGGGCTGGTCCTCCTCCAGGGCGCCCCGGCAGTCGGCACAGAACTGATCGACGTCGAACATGGCCCCAGTGTCGCCACGCGACCCCTGGTCGTCCAGCCGGTAAGCGACCCTGGGGGCCGCCCGCCGTCAGCCCGCGAGCCGGGCGCGGCGGGTGCGGGTGGCGAAGACGATGGCGCCGGCGGCGCCCGCCGCGGTGGCGGCGGCCAGGCCGCCGACGTAGGCCATGCGGCGGCCGGACAGGAGCGAGCGGATGGCGTGGCGCTCGCCCGCCTCCTCGAGGTGGGCGAGGATGTCGGCCAGGAGCCCGGGGGCGGGCTCCAGCACGTCGGTACGGAGCGAGTGCATCGCCCGCAGGAGCTTGCGGTACTGGACGATCTCCGCCTGGCAGCGGAGGCAGCGCTCCACGTGGCGCCGCTCGGATCGGCCGAGGTCCGCCAAGTCGTCCGCGGCTCCGGCGAGTCTGTCGCTCAGGTCTTCACACTGCACTGTCGCCACCTCCACGTGGCCCGGGCGTCACCCCGCGCGGGTTTCGCCCTCGCGCCGACCAAAGAGCTGGTCGCGCAGCTTGTTGCGAGCACGGTGCAAGCGCACCTTGGCCGCCGACTCCGAGATGCCGAGCTCGGCGGCGATGGCTTCGTGAGGCAGGTCGTAGACGTCCCGCAGGACCACGACCGAGCGCAGCCCGGCGGGCAGGCCGTCGAGGGCGACGCGGAGGCGGGTGCGGAGGTCGTCGGCGTCCGCCCGGAGCTGGGGATCGTGATCCGGGTGGGGGTCCACGACGGGCACGCTCTCGTCCAGCTCGTCGTGGCGGTGCCGCGAGCGCCGTCCCAGGTGGGTGGCGGCGCAGTTGGCCGTGATGCGGTACATCCAGGTCGAGAACTGCGCGTCGCCGCGAAAGCGCCGCAGCCCTCGATAGGCCCGGAGATATGCCTCCTGCACCACGTCTCGCGCATCTTCCTCATTGCCGGTCAGGCGAAAGGCGAGCGTGTACGTGTCCGCGTACGTCACGCGCACGAGCTCGTCGAACGCTTCCCTGTCGCCGTCCTTCGCGGCGGCGACCAACTCGGCCACCTCACGTGGCATCGGTCGATTCGACTCCCCGGGTGCGGAAATTGTTACGCGTTGATCTGATGACAAACGACGGCGACCCCGCCACCGGGCGGGGTCGCGGTCGGTCGATTGTAGGGCCTGCCGGAGCCGGAAGGGCTCAGCGGGTCTCCTTGTGGACCGTGTGCTGGCGCTCCCAACGGCAGTACTTCTTCATCTCGATGCGCTCGCGGTCGTTCACCTTGTTCTTGGTGGTGATGTAGTTCCGCCGCTTGCAGGAGGTGCACTCGAGGGTCACGTGCACCCGCTTCTCGTTGGCCTTGCTTGCCATCGGTATCTCCTACTTGAGGATCTTGGTGACGCGGCCGGAGCCGACGGTGCGGCCGCCTTCGCGGATGGCGAAGAGGAGGCCTTCGTCCATGGCGATGGGGGAGATGAGCTCGACGGTCATCTCGGTGTTGTCGCCGGGCATGCACATCT
>JBKPRV010000079.1:0-7628 GCA_046734715.1 Actinomycetota bacterium
CGGCCTCTCGACGCACGACGGGTACTTGCGGGGCTCTTCCCACGGACCGAGCACACGCGATAAGGACGTTACGTTGCCCAAGGAGCGCGTCGAGCGCGACGAAGAAGATCTCGTCCGGCTGTATCTCACCGACATCGGGCAATACCCGCTGCTGACCAAGGACGACGAGGTCCGGTTGGCCCAGGCCATCGAGGCCGGGAACGCCGCTCGCGTCGAGCTCGAAGCAGAGGGTAGATCGCTTCCACCGTCCCGTAAACGCGAGCTGCGGCGCTCGGCCCGCGACGGCGAAGACGCCGAGCGCACGTTCGTCCAGTCCAACCTCCGGCTCGTGGTGTCCATCGCCAAGAAGTACCAGGCGTCGGGGCTGCCCCTCCTCGACCTCATCCAGGAGGGCAACCTGGGCCTGATGCACGCCGTCGAGAAGTTCGACTGGCGCAAGGGCTTCAAGTTCTCGACCTATGCCACCTGGTGGATCCGCCAGGCCATCACCCGGGGCATCGCCAACACCGGTCGCACCATCCGGTTGCCCGTCCACGCAGGCGACACGCTGGCGCGCCTGCAGAAGGCCCGGGCCCGCCTGGAGCTCAAGCTCGGGCGCCCGGCCACGCTGGCCGAGCTGTCGGCCGAGGTGGAGATGCCGGAGGACAAGGTGACCGAGGCCTTGCGTTTCGCCGCCGAGCCGTTGTCGCTGTCCGAGCCCCTACGGGAGGACGGCGACGCCGAGCTGGGCGACGTCGTGGAGGACCGGTCGGCCGAGTCCCCGTTCGAGGTGGCTGCCACCGCGCTGCTGCCCGAGGAGATCAACCGGCTGCTGGCTCCGCTCGACGAGCGCGAGCGCGAGATCCTCAAGCTGCGCTTCGGGCTGGACCGGGGCGAGCCGCGCACGCTGGAAGAGGTGGGCGAGCACTTCAACCTCACCCGTGAGCGCATCCGCCAGATCGAGGCGCGGGCGATGTCGAAGCTGCGGCACCCCTCGTCCGACACGGGTGCTCGCGACCTGCTCGCCGTCTAGCTGAGGCCGGTCCGCTCCAGGATCTCGTCCAGCCGTAGGACCTCGTCGGTCGTCACCACGCCCACGAAGCGGTCGTCGCCGTCCACGATGGCCAGCACGTCGGTGTCGGCCCGCTCCATCGCGTCCACCGCGTCGCGCACCAGCCAGGTGGTCCGGCCGCGGGGCGCGGAGGTGCGCGCGATGGTGCGGATGTCGGTGGTGGCCCACGCTTCGCGGCGCACCGTCACGACCTCGTCCAGGACCGCGAGGCCGAGGTAGCGGTTGGTCTCGTCCACCACCGGCACCGAGCGGCGCCGCTGCCCCACCAGGTGGACGGAGAGGAACTCCTCGATGGTGGCGTCGGGCGGCACCGTGCGCACGTCGGTCGACATGACCGAGCTGATGGGCAGCTCGAAGCGCCGCTCGAGGTGCCCCAGCCGGCCCGCCCGCTGGTAGACGGACACCGACGAATCGCCCACCACCAGCTGCGACGCCGCCGTCGCCACCAGCGCGGGCACGACGAATCCCGGGTGCCCGGTGGTCTCGGCCACGAACATGAGGGCCGCCAGTGGCGTGCGGTAGCCCGCGCCCAGGAAGGCGGCCATGCCCACCACCACCAGCAGGTCGGTGTCGGACACGCCGAAGGCTCCGCTCGCCACGCGGCCGGTCAGCGCCCCGATCACCACCAGGGGGATGATCAGGCCGCCCAGACCCCCGCCGCCGTACGTCGCCATCACGGCGACGACCCGGATGAGCAGGACCAGGAGCACCAGCCACGCCCCGTGCGCGGGGTCGGTGGCCCACTCGATCACGTTGTAGCCGGGCCCCAGGGACAGCGGCGTGTCGGCCGCCGCGTTCGACAGCAGGGCCAGCGCGGCCAGCGTGGCCCCGGCCACGACGATGCGGGTCGGCCAGGGCGTCTGCTGGATACGGGGGTTCGTGCGCAGCGCCCTCAGTCCGGCGCTGAACAGACGCGCCCCCAGGCCGCAGACCAGCCCGACCACGAGAGCGCCGGCCATGTCCCGCCAGTCGAAGGGATGCTGGCCGGCGATCGGCAGCAGCGGATCGGTGCCGTCGACCGCGGCGAACGTGATGTAGCTGGTGGCGGCGGCCACCATGGCGGGCAGCACGTTGCGCCGGGCGACGTCGGCCCGGTAGGGCACCTCGATGGCGAACAGCGCGCCGGTGGCGGGCGCCTTGAAGATGGCCGACACGCCGGCGGCCGCCCCCGCCACCAGCAGGAGCTTGGCGTCCTCCCGGGAGAAGAAGCGGGCGAAGCGGCGCTGCACGGAGGCGCCGATCGACGATCCGGCGTAGATCGAGGGCCCTTCGAGGCCCAGCGCCCCGCCGTAGCCGATGGTGGCGATGCTGGCGAGCACCCGGCCGACGACGGGGCGCGGGTCGACCCGCTCGGTCGCCTGGTCGTGGAAGCTGCGTACGTACTCGTCGGCCGTCGTGGTGGCGGTGCTGCCGGTGATCCAGCGCACGCAGAGGGCGGCGATGGCCAGGCCGACCAGCGGTGCCACGGCCTGCACCCACAGCGGCTGGTCCGCCAGGGTGTCCAGCAGGCCATTCACCGTGACGCGGTCGATGGCGAGCACGACCAGTCCGACCAGCACTCCGGTCAGCGCGGCGAACAGGAAGGTCTGGTGGGTGCGGCGGGCTATGGCACGCGCTTCTGCCTGCCGGTGGGCTGGCAGAAGGGGGTACGACACGCGCATGGGCCAAGACACTAGAGCGCGGGGTACCCCCCGCTTCACGGCAGACTCCGGGTTTGCTGGGGGAACTCTGGACTCACGCAGCGTGCGGAGCCCGACTGCGCAGCGCGGGAACCGGAAACGACTGCTGTGTTGCGCCCGCTACGCTCGCCGCCATGAAGAAGCTTTTGCTCCTCGTCGTGATCGTTGCTCTGGCCACCATCGCCGCCAAGAAGGTGCGCTCCGCTTCCTGACCACATTCGTCTTCAGCCCCGCCCGTTGGCGCCGCCGCCCACCTGGGCGGCGTGGCGCGGGCGGGGGCTGGCGACGGTCCCACAACCAGCGGGCCGCAACGGCCGCCACCACGGCGGCGATCATGGCCCCTCCCCCTAAGGCGGCATGCCGCGGCGCAGGCATGGGCACGCGTTCGCGCAGCGGCACCCGGTGGGTGAACCGGCGGACCTCCCAGCCGTTGGCCTTGGCTGCGCGCAGCAGCTCGCGGTCGGGATTGACCACCACCGGATGGCCCACGGCCTCCAGCATCGGCTTGTCCGTGGCCGAGTCGCTGTACCCGTAGGAGCGCGCGAGGTCGATGCCGTCGCGCTCGGCGACCGCCTGCATGGCCACGACCTTGTCGGGCCCGTAGCAGTAGAGCTCGGTGCGCCCGGTGTAGCGACCGTGCTCGTCCAGCTCGGCCCGCGTGGCGATCACCTCGTCGACGCCGAGGAAGCGACCGAGCGGCGCCACGATCTCCTCGGGTGAGGCCGACACGATGAACACCTTGCGCCCGGCCTGCTGGTGCTCCCGGATCAGCTCGAGTGCCTCGTCGTAGACGATCGGCTCGACCACGTCGACCAGGGTCTCCCGCACGATCTGGCTGATGGCCGCCTGATCCCAGCCGATCGTCAACCGGAGCACCGAGTCGCGGAGCTTGGCCAGCTTCTCGGGCGACGCCCCGAACTGCGCGTACACCAGCTGGCCCCACGCGGCCCGCAGCAACATGCGCCGCGACAGGAGGCCGGCCCGGTGCAAGGGGCCGCTGAACGCCACCATCGACGCCTTGGCGATCACGGTCTTGTCGAGGTCGAAGAAGGCGGCCTCCACGACGGGCGACCCTACCGGTGCCCACGCCGCGTGCCCATCCCTGCCGGGGTGAACCGTGTCACCGCGCTCGACATTATTTTCTGTTATCTGTTGACCCTTGTTGGGGCTGGACACTATCTTCCCCTGTCGGTCACCCACTTCCGGTTCAGCGCCCGTGTCTGGCGCTCACGTCCGGCATCGGGAGGACCTTCGCGCTCGTCGCCTCGCCTGCCGCCGTCGTGGAGGTCCTCCCATGCCTGCTGACCACCGGTCTCCCCCTGCCTCGGCCAACTCTTGGCCGTGCCGCTTGCTCCCGGCTTGGGGCCTGTTCCGATCGCTTACACGTGCCCACCCGTCGGCTGCAAGCCGGGCAGATCCCAGAGCCGGGCCGCGCTCAACCTCCGGCGAGGTCCCGTGATGCCCGCTGCCGCCCCACCCGCCCAGGTCCCCCGACGCCCATCGCCTCCCGACCCGCGAAGCCCCTGATGCCCGCCTCCCCCCGGCCCGCCGAGGTCCTCTGATGCCCGTCGCCTCCCCACCCGCCGAAGCCAGCCCCCGGGATGACCTTCGCGCTCGCCGCTCCCGCCTCCGTGGAGGTCCCTCAATGCTGATCGCCTGCTGGTCCGTCAAGGGCGGTGCCGGCACCACCGTCGTCGCCGCCGCCCTCGCCCTGCTGTCAGCCCGCCGCACCCCGTGTGCGCTGGCCGATCTGGCCGGCGACCTCCCCGCCGCCCTCGGCCTACCGGAGCCCGCCTCCCCCGGGATCAGCGGTTGGCTGGCCGCGGGCCCGGGCGTCCCCGCCGACGCGCTCAGCCGCCTCGAGGTCGAGGTCGCCCCGGGCGTGGCCCTCCTCCCCCGTGGCGATGGCGTCCTGAACCCGGCCCGCGCCGGCCTCCTGGCCGCCCTCCTCGACCGCTCGTCCCGCCCGACGATCATCGACTGCGGGCGGATCGGGAACCCCGCCGATCCTGCAGGCGACTCGGTGGCGACCACGCTCATCGCGGCCGCCCGGCGGTCGATCCTCGTCATCCGCCCGTGCTACATGGCCCTGCGCCGTGCAAGGGAAGCCCCGGTTCGCCCTTCCGGCGTCGTGGTGGTCCAAGAGCCGGGGCGCGTCCTCACCACCGCGGACGTCCAGCAGGTGGTGCAGGTTCCGGTCCTCGCCGAGGTCGTCCTCGACCCCGCGGTGTCCCGCACCATCGACGCGGGGATGCTCGCCGGCCGTCTCCCCCGCTCCCTGGCCAAGGCCCTGTCCGATGCCGCCTGACTTCCATCCGCTGGACGCCCGGGTTCACGACCGGGTGCTGGCCTCGGTCACGAACGACCCGGTCGACGAACGGTCCCTCGCCGCGCTGGTCCGCACGGAGGCGCCGTTGCTGGCGGTCGAGGAGGTCGCCGGGGTGGTGTCCCGTGTCCAGGCCCGCATCGGCGGCCTCGGCCCACTCGAACCGCTGCTGGCCGACCCGATGGTCAGCGACATCCTCGTCAACGGCCCCGGCCCGGTCTGGACCGAACGAGCCGGCCGCCTGGAGCGAACCACCATCAGCCTCGACCGCCCCGCGATCGACCTGCTCGTCGAGCGTGTCGTCGCCCCGCTCGGCCTGAGAGCCGACCGCACGAGCCCGGTCGTCGACGCCCGGCTCCCGGACGGCTCGCGGGTCCATGTGGTCCTGCCGCCACTCGCCATCGACGGCCCCACGGTGACCATCCGCCGCTTCGGCGCCACGGCGGTGCCGCTCGACGCGTTCTGCTTTCCCTCAGTTGCCGATCTGCTCGTCCAAGCGGTCCGAACCGGCCTGAACATGATCGTCTGCGGCGGCACCGGAGCCGGCAAGACCACGTTGCTCAACGCCCTGTGCGCCCACCTGCCCTCCGGGGAGCGGGTGGTGACCGTGGAGGACGCCGCCGAGCTCCGCCTCCCCGGCGACCACGTGGTCCGCCTGGAGACTCGCCCGGCCACCCCCGACGGTCTCGCCGCCGTCGGCGTCCGAGACCTCGTACGCGCTGCCCTGCGTATGCGCCCAGACCGCATCGTCGTCGGCGAGGTCCGAGGTGCCGAAGCCCTCGACATGCTCCAAGCGCTGAACACCGGCCACGGCGGATGCCTCTCGACTTGCCACGCCAACAGCCCGACGGACGCGATCCGCCGCATCGAGACGATGGCCCTGCTGGGTGGCACCGAGGTCCCGCTGGACGCGGTACGCGCCCAGATCCTCGGCGCCGTCGATCTGGTCGTCCACGTTGTCCGAGCGGGCGCGAGCGCCACCCGCCGCATCGAGACGGTCGCCGAAGTCGTCACCGGCCCGGACGGCGTCGTGACTACCCACCCCCTGACAGGTCCCGGCGGCAGTGCCGCCGCCGGTTGCCGGAGACCGCCGCGCCGTCACTCACCCCTCGGTGGCGGCGCGGCGGACGGCCTCCGATGATCGCCACCTCGGCCCGCCGCGCCCGAGCCCGGCTCTCGGCCGCTGAAGGGCCGCCCCCCAAGCACAGCCAATCCGCCCGTATCGCCGCCTTCGGGGCCGCCGGCCTCGCGGCGCTCGCGCTGACAGCCGGCCCCAAGCCCGCCATCGCCCTCTATGCGGCCACCGCCGGGTTCCTCCTCTACCAGCGCGCGCACGCTCGCGGCTCAGCCCGCCGTCACCGAGCGACCCAGCTCCCACCCGCCCTCGAAACGCTGGCCACCTCGCTACGAACGGGCGCGTCCCTCCCGACAGCCCTCCAGGAAGCCGGTGCAACCGTCGACCCCCCACTCGGCACCGAGCTGACCGCAGTCGCCCGCGCCGCCGCCCACGGCCGCCCGGTGACCGACGCCCTGGACGAGTGGTCGGCCCAACACGACGACCCCGGCACCCGCCTGGCCGCCACCGCCCTGGTCCTGGCCACGGTCGTCGGCTCGACCCCCGCCCACGCCGTCGACAGCGTCGCCGCCACCCTGCGCGAACGCCTCGACCTCACGGCTGAACGCCGAGCCCTGGGCACCCAAGCCCGCGCCAGCGCGCTCGTCCTGGCCCTGGCCCCCGTCGCGTTCGCCACGCTCCTGATCATGGGCGACACCCCCGCGGCCCACTTCCTGCTGGGCAGCCCCGCCGGCTGGACCTGCCTGGTGATCGGCATCGCGTTCGACGCGGCCGGCGCGTGGTGGATGTCCCGCCTCACCCGAGGTCCCCAACCATGACCAGCGGAACTGCCCTCGTCCTCATCCAAGCCCTGCCCCTGGGCGCCGCCTGGGCCGCGTTCGTTGCCGCCGCCCCGAGCTTGTGGCCCCGTCCCAGGCCCCGCCCCCTCTCTGACGATCCCAACACCCCGCCCGTCCCACCCGACTCGACGGGCGCCCCGCCGCTCCCCACGCCCCGCACCTCCTGGATCACCGCCCTCGGCGCCACCATCCACCGCCACACGATCCAGCACCTGGACACGACCCCCAAGGCCGCGCCGCCCACCGCCGCTACACCCACCATCGCTCGCCAATGCCCCACCGAGGCCACGGATGTCACGGATTGCCCCGACGGGAGGAAGGAGCGCGCAGACCGTCGAACCGGGTGGGCCGCCCTCGCGAGCCTGGGTCTGTTGCCCCTCGCCCCCGCACTCGCTCCACTTCCGCTGGCCTGCGCCCTCGCGACACCCGTGCTCACCGCCCGCTCCGCGCGCCGGCGCCACGATGCCGCCCTCGTCGACCAACTCCCGGACGTCGTCGACCTCCTCACGCTCACGGCCGCCGCCGGCCTGCCCGTGACCGCCGCACTCACCGCCATCGCCGACCGGCCCGGCGGTCCACTCGGGGCCGCCATGGGGCGAGCGGCCGCCCACCTGCGGGCGGGCGGACCGCTGGCGGGCGCCCTCGCACACGTCGGGAC
>JBKPRV010000080.1:0-13152 GCA_046734715.1 Actinomycetota bacterium
GATTCGAGGACGGATTGGGTGATCTCGGCCAGGTCGGTCGAGCGCACGACGGACGAGACGAACTCGTAGTGGGTCTGCAGCCGCCGGTGCCGCTGGGCCAGACCGGTGTAGATCCGGTTGGACGCGTAGCAGGCCGCGCCGACCGCAGCGAGCAACAGGGCCACGTGCGGGTGCTCCCAGAGGGTCGTCGCCAGGCCGATGCCGATGGCGGCGTTGAGGACGGCGGCCGCCGCCCCGGAACGGACGATCACCACCATCGCCCGCCCGCCGGGCCACTTGCGTCCGGCCAGGGTGACGGCGATGGCCAGGGCGGCGGCGGCGGTGGCATAGCTGGCGAACAGCCCGGCCAGCAGGGCGAACGCGCCCCGCACGCCCACCGGGTCGGCCTCGCCCAGCACCAGGAGGAAGACGATGATCGCGGCCATGGTCTGGGTGGCGTGGACCGAGACCTCGTAGACGAACTCGCAGAAGCGCCGCTGGCGGGTGACGATCAGCACGATCATCACGCCCACCACCCGGGCCAGCACCATCTCGGAGGGATCGCCGTACACCAGGCCGACGGCCAGGGGGACCATGGCGAGCGTGTAGCCGTAGAGCTCGCCCTGGCGGCGCTCGACCCAGACACCGAACGCCTCGCAGCTCAGGAAGGCCACGCCCAGCCACAGCGCGTTGACGTGCAAGGGCGCGCCCGAAAGCGTCTGCTCCCCGGCGATCACCAGCCCGTACAGGACGGCCCCGATGGCGAGCAGCGCCAAGCCGACCGACAACACCGTTCGATCGCTGCGACGCGCCTCGTCCCCCGACAACGTTAGATACCCCTCCCCTTCCCACGAGAGAAGTCCGCCCGTGGCACCGTGCCGCACGGCCACGTGGCCGGTCAAGACTCCGCGTGTGCTTTTTCCCTGCTAGGGCCCGTGCCCCGGGAAATCAGCACGAATCGCGGTCAAGAGGTCACGGAGACGCGCCAATCGGGCCCAGCACCCGGTCGAGGTAGGGGTTGGCGAAGCGGCCCTCGGGATCGAGCCGGGCCCGCACCGCTTGGAAGTCGTCCCACCGCGGATAGCGCGGGGCCAACGTCTCCGAGCGCTGGAAGTGCAGCTTGCCCCAGTGCGGCCGCCCGCCGTAGCTGTCCATGATGCGCTCGACGCCCGAGAAGTAGGCGTCGTAGGGCGTGCCCCGATACACGTGCACTGCGATGTAGCCCGTCTCGCGGCCGTGGGCGGTGGACAGGGGGATGTCGTCGGGCGCCACCACCCGCACCTCCACCGGGAAGCTGATCTGCATGCCGATCTCGTCCACCAGCCGCCGCACCCGGTTGAGCGCCTCCGGCAGCGCCTCGCGGGGGATGGCGTACTCCATCTCGTAGAAGCGCACCGTGCGGGGACTGGTGAACACCCGGTCGGACCGGTCCACGTAGTCGAGCTTGCCGGTGGTGGGGATGATCTTGGCCAGGCGCGGGATCAGCGACGGGCGCCAGCGGCCCACCCGGCACATCACGCCGAAGGCGTAGTTGCTGAGCGCCATGTCGTCGACCCACTCCCGCACCTTGGGGCGCGGGCTGGCCGGCTCTTCGGTGCGCTGGTTGCGCTTGGTCAGGGCCCAGCGGGTGTGGGGCACCCAGTAGAACTCGTAGTGGTCGTTCGCCTCGACCAGCGCGTCGAGGTCGGCCAGCACCTCGTCCACCGGCACCGGCTCCTCGACCGCGTGGAGGCGGAAGGCCGGCACGCACTGCAGCGTCACCGTGGACAGCAGCCCCAGCGCCCCGAGCCCGGCGCGGGCGGCCGCGAAGACGTCGGGGTTCTCGTCCCCGTGGTCGGGTGCGGTGGCCTCCACCACCGAGCCGTCGCCTGCGATCAGCCGCAGGCCCACGATCTGCGACGACAGGTTGCGGAAGCGCAGCCCGGTCCCGTGGGTGGCGGTCTGGGTGGCACCCGCGATCGACTGGCGGTCGATGTCGCCCATGTTCTCGAGCGCCAGCCCATGGGCGTCGAGCTCGTCGGACAGCCGGTGCAGCGGGATGCCGGCCTCGACGGTGACCAGCCGGCGGTCGGGGTCGTGGCTGAGCAGCCGGCCGTAGCCGGACAGGTCGACCAGGGTGCCGTCCGTGCAGGCGATGGACGTGAAGCTGTGGCCGGCGCCCACGGCCTTGACCCGGCGGCCGGCGGCCGCGGCCTGCTTGACCAGGTCGACCAGGTCCGCCTCGCTGGTGGGCCGGGCGACGTCGACCGGGGCGCACGCCTGGTTGCGGGCCCAGTTGGACCAGTGGGCGCGGTCGGCGAGGCGCGGGGCACGGGCGGCGGCGGTCATGGCCGCAGCGTAGGCCCGCCGCGGGTGGTCCAACCGTTGACGGGGTAAGGCTGGCCAGGTGAGATGTAGGCACATCGAGTCGACCCAACTGGCGGCGGGGCGGGTGACGGGCGCATGAAGTGGAAGCGCACGGAGTCGAGCCACTACCGGCGGCGGGGCGGCATGGGTGGCCTCGGGCTGCCCGTCACCGCGGGCGGCGGGGTGCTCGGGCTGTTGGTGTTGCTGGCGTTCACGCTGCTCGGCGGTGGGGGCGGGGGCGGCGGCGGGTTCGGCAGCCTGCTGGAAGACGGGGCGCAGGCCCCGAGTCCCGAGACGGAGGAAGACCAGTTCGTCGCGTTCCTCACCGAGGACATCCAGGGCCAATGGGCCGACATCTTCGCGGCGGAAGGCCAGAACTACACCTTCGCCACCGTGAACAGCTTCAACGGCCAGGTCAGCACCGGCTGCGGCGCGGCCAGCGCGGCCACCGGGCCGTTCTACTGCCCGGCCGACAGCCAGGTGTACCTCGACCTGGGCTTCTTCGACGAGCTGTCCAGCCGCTTCGACGCCCCCGGCGACTTCGCGCAGGCCTACGTCGTGGCGCACGAGATCGGCCACCACGTCCAGAACCTGGACGGCACCAGCGCCGAGGTCCGCTCCCGCGAGCAGGCGGCCCGCTCCGAGGCGGAGGCCAACGAGTGGTCGGTTCGCCTGGAGCTCCAGGCCGACTGCTACGCCGGCGTCTGGGCCCACACGGTGGCCGAGCGCAGCCGCCAGGAGGGCAGCGACGTGGCCCTGGAGGACGGCGACATCCAGGAGGGCCTGGCCGCGGCCGAAGCTGTCGGCGACGACCGGCTCCAGGAGCAGGCCGGGGTCGACGTCCGGCCCGAGACCTGGACGCACGGCTCGTCCGAGCAACGCCAGCGCTGGTTCCGGACCGGCTACGACTCCGGCGATCCCGCCGACTGCGACACCTTCTCCGCCTAGGGCTAGCGACCCTGGAGCGCCTCCAGCAGCTGGGGCAGGACCTTGTGCACGTCGCCCACGATGCCGAGGTCGGCGACCGAGAAGATCGGGGCCTCGGGGTCCTTGTTGATGGCGATGATGTTCTTGGCGCCCTTCATGCCCACCAGGTGCTGGGTGGCACCGGAGATGCCGGCGGCGATGTAGACGTTGGGCTTGACCACCTTGCCGGTCTGGCCCACCTGGTAGCTGTAGGGCACCCAGCCGGCGTCCACGATGGCCCGAGAAGCGCCGGGTGCACCCTTCAGGGCGCGGGCCAGGTCCTCGATGATCTGGTACTTCTCGGCCGCGCCCAGGCCCCGGCCGCCCGAGACGACCACCGCAGCCTCGTCCAGCTTGGGGCCGGTGTGCTCCTCCACGTGGCGGTTCTTGACCTTGGCGGTGCCGTAGTCGGGCACCTCGATGGTCACGACCTCGGCCGGGCCGCCGCCCGACTCCTCGGCGGCGAACGACTTGGGCCGGATCAGGGCGAGGTGCGGGCCACTGCCGGTGAAGCGGGTACGGACCAGCTTGGTGCCGCCGAACACCGGCTCGGTGACGATCACGGAGTCGCCGTCCACCGCGATGTCGACGTTGTTGGTGACGACCGGCTGGTCCAGCGCCACCGACAGGCGGGCGGCCACGTCGCGGCCCTCGTACGTCGTGCCGAAGAGGATCAGGTCGGGGCGCTCGCCGCCCTCGATCAGCTGGGCGATGGCCGAGGCGGCCGGGATGCCGGGCGTGCTGCCCTGGAGGTCGCCGGTGGCGTAGATCTTGCCGGCGCCATGGGCGCCGAGGGTGGTGGCGATGGCGTCGGCGTCCCCGTCGCCGTAGATGGCCTCGACGGTGCTGCCCAGCTCGCGGGCCTTGGTGAGGATCTCCAGCGTGATGGGGGCGACCTTGCCGTCGGCCGCCTCGGCGTAGACCCAGATGCGGTTCAGAGCCATGTCTGTCGTGTCTCCTGCGTTCTCGTCCGGGCCGGCGGTCAGATGACCTTGAGGTTCTCGAGGTAGGCGACGATCTTGGCGAAGCCCTCGCCGTCGTCCTCGACGATCTCGCCGGCCTCACGGGCGGGGGCGTCGTCGACCGACACCGTCTCCTGGCCGGCTCCGGCCGCACCCACCGTGGCGGGGTCGATGCCCAGGTCCGCCAGCGTGAGCTGGTCGACGGGCTTGGACTTGGCCGCCATGATCCCCTTGAAGCTGGGGTAGCGGGGCTCGACCACGCCGGCGGTGACCGACACCAGCGCCGGCAGCGTCGTCTCGACCTCGTCGTAGCCCAACTCGGTCTGGCGCTGGACGTTCACGGTCTCGCCCGAGATCTCGACGTGCTTGGCGAAGGTGATGGAGGGCAGGCCCAGCAGCGCCGCCACCTGCTCGGGGACGGTGCCGGTGTAGCCGTCGCTCGACTCGGTGGCCGCCAGGACGAGGTCCGGCTCTGCCCGCTTGATGGCGGCGGCCAGGACCTTGGCGGTGTCGAGCGCCCCGGCGCCGGACAGGGCTTCGTCGGAGACGAGGATGGCCTTGGCGGCCCCCATGGCCAGGGCGGTGCGCAGGCCCGCCGTCTCGCCGTTGGGCGCCATGGACACGAGGGTGACGTCGCCACCGCCGGCCGCGTCGGCAAGCTGGAGGGCCATCTCGACGCCGTAGCTGTCGGACTCGTCGAGGATCAGCTTGCCGCTGCGGTCGAGGGTGTTGTCCGCCTCGAGCTTCCCGGGCTCAGCGGGATCCGGGATCTGCTTCACGCATACGACCACGTTCATGGCTTGCCATGCTGCACCCCTCCCGGTGAGGGGTCCAAATCGCCACGCGCCAAGTGACCGGTGGGTAACCAGTAGAGCACGGTAGTTTCCCGGCGCTGTGAAGCTGCTGCTCCTCGTGAACTCGGCAGCGTCGTCGGTGACGCCGCGTAGCCGTGTGGTGATCGGCAAGGCCCTGTCCGCCGACCACGACGTGACGGTGGCCGAGACCAGCCGGCGGGGTCACGCCACCCGCCTGGCCCAGGGCGCGGCGGCCACGGGGACCGACGTCGTGGTGGTGCTGGGTGGCGACGGCACCCTCAACGAGGCGGCCAACGGCCTGGCCGGATCGGCGACGGCGCTGGCCCCGCTGCCCGGCGGGTCGACCAACGTGTTCGCCCGCACCATCGGGCTGCCCAACGACCCCATCGAGGCCACCGGCGTGCTGCTGGACGCGCTGGCCCGGCGCTCGATCCGGCGGGTGGGGCTGGGCTCGGTCAACGGGCGCTACTTCCTGTTCCACACCGGCGTGGGGTTCGACGCCGCGGTGGTCGAGCAGGTCGAGCGGCGCTCCGGGCTCAAGCGCTACGCCGGCCATCCGCTGTTCGTCTACGCCGGGTTCGACACCTGGATCCGCCACTTCGACCGCAGCCGGCCCCGCTTCGCCGTGCACTTCCCCGGCAAGGGGGGCGAGGGGGCGGTGATCGACGACGCCTACCTGACCATCGTGCTCAACACCAACCCCTACACGTTCCTCGGCAACCGACCGCTGAACCTCGCGCCCGAGGCCACGCTGGACCGGGGCCTGGCCTCGGTGACGGTGCGCACCATGGCGTTCACGCGCTTCCTGCCGGCCATCGCCTCGGCCCTGGGGCGGGGCAGGCTGCTGCGCCGCAGCCGCTGGGTCGACCACCGCGTCGACGTCGAGTGCCTGACCGTGCGGGCCTACGGGCCGGTCCCCTACCAGGTGGACGGCGACCACCTCGGCGACGCGGACGTGTTGCAGTTCCGGCACGAGCCGGGGGTGCTCGACCTCGTGCTGCCCTAGCTCTCCTGGTCGACGCGGCCGAGGGCCGAGAGGGCCACGTCGGGGGCGTTGGTCACGATGCCGTCCACGCCGATGCCGTCGAGCCAGCGGATGCGCTCGGGGTCGTCGCAGGTCCAGGTGTTGACGGCCACCTCCTCGCGATGCGCCCGCTCGACCAGCTCGGGCGTGACGAAGGCGTGGTGCGGGTGGAGCGCCTGGTGGCCATGGGCCACGACCTCGCTCACCGGGTCCTCGCCGCCGATGACCAGCCAGCCGGTGATCAGGTCGGGCGCCAGCTCCTGCACCCGATCGACCGACGGCAGGTGGAAGCACGAGACCACGAACCGCTCGCGCTCGTCCGCCGGGCGGGCCGCCAGCGCCCCGACCACCGCGTCCACGAAGGCCAGCGTGGCGTCGAAGTCGGGGTCGTCCGGCCAGTTCTTGATCTCGACGTTCACGAGCCGCAGGCCGCGGCAGGCATCGAGGGCGGCGTCGAGATCCGGGATGTCGGCGGGCAGCTCGGCCCTACGCAGCGTCACGACCGCCCGGCCGTCGGGCAGGCGGGCATCGTGGGTCACCGCGAACCCGCCATCGGCCGTCCGGCGCACGTCGAGCTCCACTCCATCGGCCCCAGCCCGCGAAGCGGCACGGAACGAAGCGACGGAGTTCTCCGCCGCCACGAGGGGCGCGCCCCGGTGCCCGATAACGAGTGACACGAACTTGTCCTTTCGATGCGGAAAAAAGTCCTTGCTGTCAAACCAGATCGCCAGTATCTTTGCTCCGTCGCAGCCACACGCATTCCGTCACTTATCGCGGTGGCATGTGAAACTCGTCACAAAACCGGTGACCCGAATCCGCCGTGGAGGTCCCGTGGCCCTGACGCAGAGCCGCAGTCTGTCCCTGACAATCGACCGTGATGAATGGCGCGACCAAAGCGCCTGTCGCGACACAGATCCTGATCTGTTCTTCCCTGTGGGCACCACCGGTCCCGCCATCGAGCAGATCGCGAACGCCAAGGCCGTCTGCCGCGTGTGCGACGTCCAGCAGCAGTGCCTGGAGTATGCCCTGACCACCAACCAGGACAGCGGCATCTGGGGCGGCACCTCCGAGGAGGAGCGCCGGGCCCTGCGCCGCCAATGGGTGGCGCGCAACCGCAAGAGCGCCTGACCGGGCGCCCGCCCCCACGGGGGCACGCTGGGGAACAACCGACCTCACCGCGACTTCGGCCTCGCTACGGCGAGGCCGTTCTCGTCCCCTCACGGCTCGCTGGGCCACTCCCCGGCAAGCCCGTCCGCCGGCTCGGCCTCGACCGGGACCCGCAGACACACCTCGGCGCCCCGGCGCTCGCCCTCGCCCTCGCCCGACACGATCGAGAACTCGCCGCCGAGATCGCTGGTGACCAGCGTGCGCACGATCGACAGCCCGAGCCCGCCGGCTGCCTCGGGGGCGAACCCCTCCGGCAGCCCGACCCCGTCGTCGGTGACGCGCAGGGTCAGCGACTTGCCGTCCCGCTCGATGGTGACCTGCACCCGGCCCGGTTGGCCACGCAGGTCGACGTGCTCCGGGTAGGCGTGGTCCACCGCGTTCTGCAGCAGCTCGTTGAGCACCACCGCCAGGGGCGTGGCCAAGTTCGCGGGCAGCACCCCGGTGTCGCCCTCGTCGTCGAGGTAGAAGTGGATGGGGTGATCCGAGGTGATCATGTCCTGGACCATGCTCACGATGGGCCGGGCCACCTCCACGAAGGGCACGTCGTCGCCCGCCTCCCGCGACAGGATCTCGTGCACCAGGGCGATGGACCGGATGCGGCGCACCGACTCCTCGATGGCGGTGCGGGCCTCCGCGTTGCCCAACCGCCGGCCCTGGAGCCGCAGCAGCGACGAGATGGTCTGCAGGTTGTTCTTCACCCGGTGGTGGATCTCCCGGATGGTCTGGTCCTTCGACAGCAGCAGCAGGTCCCGCCGGCGCAGCTCGGAGATGTCCCGCAGCAGCACCACCGCGCCGGTCACCGTGCCCTGGTCGAGCAGCGGGATGCCCCGCATCAGCACGGTGATGTCGATGCCGCGGGGCAGCTCCTCGGTCACGGGCCGGCCCAGGGCGAAGCAGGTCGACACCACCTGCTCCTCCAGGCCCAGCTCGGAGAAGCGCAGGCCCTCGGCGTTGGCGTGCACACCCAGGCGGTGCAGCGTCGACACCGCGTTGGGCGACGAGTACTCGACCCGGCCCGAGGCGTCGATGACGATCACGCCGTCGCCCACCCGGGGCGCCTCCTCGGCCTCCACGTCGTCGGCGTCGAAGGGGAAGTCGCCGGTGGCGATCATGCGGGCGAAGCGGTTGAACACGTCGACGTAGGTGCGCTCCAGCTCGCCGGGCTGGCGCCCGAAGGCCGTCGCCGACTCGCGGGTGAGCACCCCGATGACCTTGCCCTCGTAGCGGATGGGGATGCACAGCACGCGCACCCGCTCCTTGAGCTTGGAGATGGTCATCTCGCCCTCGATGATCTCGCCCAGCCGGTAGGCCCGGGCCACCAGCGGGCGGTCCTCGTCCTCGAGCACGGTGCCGACCCAGTCGGCCCGGTACACCGTCTGCGCGGTGGTCGGGCGCACCTGGCCCAGCACCACGAACCGGCTCCCGCCGCCGTCGCGGGGCTCGCCCACCACCCCGAACAGCAGCAGGTCGGCGAAGCAGAAGTCGGCCAGCAGCCCCCAGCTCGCGGCCAGGCGCTGCAGGTGCACGATCGCCTTGTTGTCGAGCCGGGTGAAGAACCGGGCGAGCTCTGCGAGGCTGGCCATCGGGCGTAAGTCTGGCAGCGCCCGAGCCGACAACGACGCGGGGGCCTATCCGGGCTCCTGGATGGCCCAGAGCTTCCCGTCGGCGGTGAGGGTGAAGGCCACCCCCTCCCGCTCGACGACCCGACCGCGCTGTCGTCGTACATGGGGGTGCCGAGCTCGGCGTGGAACGGCACGTCGTCGTCGGCGGCCACGACGGTCAGCCCCGTGTCGAAGTCGTTGACGATCGTCATCCGGACCAGCCGGCCCACCTGGGGCGGATACTCGGGATCACCGCCGGTCGGTGACCACGAGCAGGAGCGCCAGCGCCGCGGCCCCGACCGCGGCCCGATGATCGCTCGATCGCACGGCCCCGATGATGGTGCGTCGGCGCTAGAACAAGGACGCGCCCAGCTCCAACAGGCCGGCCAGGTCGGTGATGTCGTGGTCGGCGTAGGGGACGGTGGCGACCACGTCGGCGCCGGCCGCCAGCTCGGCCCGCTGCTCGGCCTCGCGGGTGGCGACCACCTGGAAGTTGAGGAAGCTCTCCCCCACCTCGCCCAGCACCCGGGCCACGGCGGCGGCGTCCGCTACGACCGGCACGGCCGCGGCCAGGTCTTGGGGATCGGCGCACAGGCGGCGGGCCACGCTGGTCGCCTTCCGGTCCTCGAACCACGAGGGCAGCACCTTGTTGAGCACCACCGCGCCCAGCGGGAACTGCCGGTCCTGCAGTGCCTCGATGAAGAACTCGGCTTCCCGCACCGGGGCGGCCTCCAGCGTGGACACCACCACGAAGGTGGTGCGCTTGTCCGACAGCGTGCGGGTCACGGCCTTCGCCCGGTCCACGAAGCCGTCGTACATGGTCTGGAACAGCAGGAAGAACTCGGCGATGTCCTGCAGGAACTGCGAGCCCAGGATGCGGTCGGCAACGGTGTAGAAGGGTCGGGACGCCACGGTGAAGACCCGGCTGCGGGCCGGCACGGTGAGCCAGCGCAGCAGCCGGCTGGAGAAGAAGTCGGCCATGCGCTCGGGCGCTTCGAGGAAGTCGATGGCGTTGCGGGTGGGTGGGGTGTCCACCACGATCAGGTCGTAGCGGCCCGAGGCGTGGATCTCGTAGAGGCGCTCCATGGCGATGTAGTCGTGGCTCTGCACGAAGCGCCCGGTGATGTTCTCGTACAGGGGGTTGGCCAGGATGGCGTCGCGGGTGGCGGCGTCGGGGGCGTGGGCCCGGACCAGCTCGTCCCACGACTGCTTGGTGTCGAGCATGGCGGCCCACAGCTCGCCCCGGGGCTCGACGCCGGCCGCCAGGAACGTCTCCGGCGGGATCTGGGTCTCGACGTTGCCGAACCGCTCCAGGCCGAGGGCGTTGGCCAGGCGCCGGGCCGGATCGACCGTGATGACCAGCACCTTGCCGCCCAGCCGGGCGGCCGCCATGGCCGCGGCGGCGGCCGCGGTCGTCGTCTTCCCCACTCCGCCCGACCCACAGCAGATCACGATCTCCTTGGCCGCGAGCAGCGACTCCAGGGAGGTGGTGGGGGCGCGGCGGGCGGCGGGAGCCATGGGTCGGCCCTCAGAACCCCAACTCGGCGCCGAGCGACTCGGCGATCTGGCGGGTGGCGCGCACGCCGTGGGTGCGCTGGAACAGCTCGGGTACGTACAGCAGCTCGACGCCGGGCGGCAGGCCCTCCCGCAGGGTGGCCAGGTGCTCGGCGCGGGTGCGGCGCAGCTTCACCGCCAGCTCGGCGCCGTCGAACACCGGGCCCACCGGACCGCCGACGGCGGCGGCCAGGGCGGCCTCGGGCTCGGGCTCCCGCAGGGCCCGGAACACCTCCTCCTCGCTCCGGGTGAACAGCTCGGGCAGCACCCGGTTGACCACCACCGCGGCCACGTCCACCACGGTCTCGTCCCGCAGGCGGGCGGTCAGCTCGAGCGTCTCGGTGACCGGCATCTCCTCGGGCGTCGCCACGATCACCACGCCGGTCTGGGTGGGGTCGGCCAGGATGTCGAGCATCCAGCTCGTCTGGTCCCGGACCTTGCCCACCTGCACCAGGTCCCGCATCGCCTGGGGCGCGGCGAGCTGGCCGACGATGTGGCCCGACGCCGGGGCGTCGACCACCACGAGGTCGTAGTGCCGCTCCCGCACCTCATAGCACAGCTTGCCCACCACCAGGATCTCCTTGACCCCGGGGGCGGCGTTGGCGACGAAGTCGAACGTGCGGGCCAGCGGTCCCAGCCGGGACAGCAACGGCACCTTGAGGTGAAGGCTCAGGTACTCCTTGAGCGACGCCTCGGTGTCCATCGACATGGCCCACAGCCCGGGGGCGATCTCCCGCTCCTTGAAGGCGGTGGGGCCGGTCTCGAACGCGCCCGCGAGGTTGCCCTTGGCGTCGACCTCGCACAGCAGCGTGCGCGCGCCGTGGGAGGCGGCGAGCTGGCCCAGCGCGGCGGCGATCGCCGTCTTGCCGACCCCGCCCTTGCCGGTGACGAACAGCAGCCTGCGTTCGAGCAGGCCCGACGGCATCGGCTCAGCCGCCGAACCCGATGCGCCGCCCCTTGTCGCTCGTCCCGATCTCGACGTACGCCACCTTGTCGATGGGGATGCCGTACTGGCGGCCGCGCCTGTCGGTCAGCCACAGCGTCCCCCCTTGCGCGAACGCCGTGTCGATGTGCTCGCGCACGGCGTCCCCGTCGGTGTCCTCGGACAGCAACACCTCGAGCTCCTTGGGCGAGCTCTTGACCCCGATGCGGACGTCCACTTCTTCCTCCTGTGTCAGGCGGGGGTCATGGTAGGGGGTGGTCCCCGCCATCTCCGACCCGAGCCTCGTGCGGCTCGCTCTCGGGGTCGTCCTCCGCCGCCCACCGGGGGTGGTGGTCGCGGGCCCAGGCCCGGGAGACCCGGCCGGTGAGCATGCCCCGCAGCGACTCGGTGTCGTTCAGGGCGAACAGGATGTGGCCGGCCACGACCACCCAGGTGGCGATGGCCGTCCAGTCGTGGACGAACGTGGCGCCGGTCCGGTACTGCACCGGCCAGGGCTCGAACCAGCGCATGATCGAGCCGCTGGCGAGCATGATCGGGATCATCCCCGCCACGAAGGCGGCGTTGGCCTTCTGCCCGCCGTTGAACTTGCCCACCTTGTCCGCCGCCTCGCGGCCCCTCGTGCGCAGCCACCGGCGGTCGGCCTGGCTCCAACGGGCGAGGCGGCGCACGTTGGCCCGCACGTCCCGGCGCCAGCCGCCGGCGTAGGCCAGCAGCAGGGGGACGGGCATGCTGAGCCCGGCGATCACGTGGATGTCCTTGACCAGCACCCGCCGGCCCACCAGGGCGGTGAGCGGGCCGACGTACAGGATCAGCCCGGTGATCGCGGCGGTGAGGACGGCGACGGCCGTGGCCCAGTGCAGTGCCCTCGTGGCACGGCCGAAGCGTTCGATCATGAAGTGGGCTCGTCGCTGCGTCCGTTGGACTGGCCGACCCAGGCGTCGACGTCGTAGCCGTAGTCCTCCCAGTAGCCCTGGTGGAGCTGGTCGACCACCTCGATGCGCTCCAGCCACTTGAGCGACTTGTAGCCGTACATGGGGCCGACGTAGAGCCGGACCGGTCCACCGTGCTCGCGGTTGACCGGGCCGTTCTGCATGCGGTGGGCGGCGATGACGTCGTCGCGGCGGGCCTGGTCCAGCGTGAGGCTCTCGGTGTAGACGCCGTCGAAGGACCAGATGCGCAGGTGGGTGGCGCCGGCCTGGACCCCGGCCTCGTCCAGCAGCGCCGACAGCTTCACTCCGGTCCAGGGGACGTCGGCCACCCGCCAGCCCGTGACGCACTGGAAGTCGAGCTTCAGGTCGGTCTGGGGCCGGGCGAGCAGGTCCTCGTAGCTGAGGCTGAGCGGGTGGTCGACCTTGCCGTCGACGGTGAGGCGGTAGTCGGCGGTGCTGCGCTGGGGCAGTGAGCCGGTCACGGAGTAGATCCGGAAGCGACCGGCAGTGGGGATGAACGAGGTCAGGCCGGTGGGGTCGCGCTGGGTGATCGGGCGCAGGGTGCGCTCCACCCGGGCCTGGATGGCGTCGCCGAAGATGATGCCGGCGGCCCCGAGCCCGAGCATGCCGAGCACGATGCGCCGCCCGATGGGCTGGCCCGCGAGCTCGTCGGCAACCACGGTTCGAGGCTACGCCCGCGGGCGCTTCGACCGTCGCGGCCGGGCCGCGAGTTTCGCGCTCCTTGACCCGCTTGCCGGCGCTCAGCCGAGCCGACCGGCCAGCTTGGCGAGGCGCTCGTCCCAGCGACGCCCGGCCTGGGCGGCCCACGACGCCAGCTCGTCGAGCGGCTGGGTGCGGGCCACGAA
>JBKPRV010000081.1:0-5996 GCA_046734715.1 Actinomycetota bacterium
CCACCAGCCGCATCGACACCGTCCACGAGGCGAAGGTGACGAGGCAGGCGTACGTGCCCTCGCCCGCTCCCGGTGGTGACGGCGGCGAGCCGCCTCCGCCCGTGGGGCCGTCCCCGGACGGGAAGTCGCGGCGCGGCCCGCTCCTGGTGGGCGCGGGCCTGGTGGCGCTGGCCGCGGTGGTGGCCGCGGTGCTCGCGCTCGGCGGCGAGGACGACCCCGAGCAGAACGCCGGCACGGACACCGCCGCCGCGGCCGAGTCGACCACCACCGCCCCCACGACCACCACGACGACGGTGCCTCCGGGGCCGTTCGTCAACCTCCAGAACGTCAGCGTCAACCCCGACGACCAGTACGTGGTCAGCTACGCCGTCACCGGGTACACGCCCGACGTGGAGGACCCCGACGCGCTGCACATCCACTTCTTCCTCAACACCACCGCGCCCGAGAACGCGGGGATCAACGGCGATCCGGTGGGCGTGTGGGAGCTGACCGACGAGCTCAACACGTTCACGACCCCGTTCGGTCCCGACAACAAAGGCGCCGCCACCCAGATGTGCTCGGCCGTCGCCACGCATGAGCACGCGGTCTTCGAGCGGGGCACGACCACCGGGACCTGCGTGGACCTGCCTGCCTGACCCCCGCAGGCGTACGGTGGCGCATGACCGACGACGTGCGTGACCGCCCCCTGGTCCCGCTGCCGCCCCAGCCGGCGGGGGTTCGCTGGCCGACGGACATGTGGCCCCGCGCCGCACCCCGTCCGAATGTGGGCCCCCGGCTGTACCGGCTGCTGGAGGAGCTGACCGTCGACACCAAGCGCTACGGGACCACCTATGCGGTGGCCGTGGTCCACGGCGGCGAGCTGATCGCCGAGCGCTACGGCGGCATCCTGGAGCACTGGGACCGGCCGGCCGAGGTGGTGGTGCCCCACACCCGGCTGCTGTCGTGGTCCATGGCCAAGTCGATCCTGCATGCGGCGGTGGGGATCCTGGTGGCCGAGGGGCGTCTCGACCTCGACGCCCCGGCCGCGGTGCCCGAGTGGGCCGACCCCGACGACCCCCGCGGGGCCATCACGCTGGAGCATCTGCTGACCATGCGGGACGGGCTCGACTTCACCGAGTCCTACGAAGAGGGCCAGGTCTCCCACGTGATCGAGATGCTGTTCGGCGAGGGCCAGCACGACATGGCCCACTACGCCGCCTCCCGCCCGGCGGCCCACCCGCCGGACGAGGTGTTCAACTACTCCTCGGGCACGTCCAGCATCGTGAGCGGCATCGTGGCCCGCGAGGTCGGTCAGGGCGACGCCTACCGGGACTTCCTCCAGGAGCGGCTGTTCCGCCCGCTCGGCATGACCTCGGCCGATCCCCGGTTCGACGACGCCGGCACCTTCCTGGGCTCGTCGTTCGTCTACGCCACCGCCCACGACTTCCTGCGCTTCGGCCTGCTCTACCTGCGCGACGGCGTGTGGGAAGGCACCCGCCTGCTGCCCGAGGGCTGGGTCGACCACGCCCGGCGGATCCGCTCGTACGACGCGGCCGAGGACCGCTGGTACGGCGCCCACTGGTGGAGCGTGGGCGACGACCTGGGCACGTTCTGGGCCAGCGGCTACGAGGGCCAGTCGATCATGATCTGCCCGCCGCTCGACCTGGTGGTGGTGCGCCTGGGCCGCTCGCAGGGCGACGACCACACCGCCACCCTGCGGGACTGGCGCGCCGAGGTGGTGGAGGTGTTCCGCTCGGCGTGAGTTAGGTTCCGCCCATGCCCTACCACGTGATGGACCAGGCCGAGTGGCGGGCCTTCCTGCTCGACCCGGTGCGCCCCGGGGTGCTGGCGACCACCCGCAAGGACGGGCGGCCCCACGCCGCACCTGTCTGGTACGACGTCGACGACGACGGCTCCATCCTGTTCACCACCGGTGCCAAGACCGCGAAGGGCTACGCCATCCGCCGGACCGGTCAGGTGGCCTTGTGCGTGCAGGATGATCGCCCACCGTTCTCGTTCGTGGTGATCCGGGGCGAGGCCACCTGGAGCGAGGACCCGGACGAGTTGCTGGCCTGGGCCACCCGCCTGGGCGGCCGTTACATGGGCGCGGAGAAGGCGGAGGCCTACGGCGCCCGCAACGCCGTGCCCGGCGAGTTGCTGGTGCGAGTCCGGCCCACCTCGGTGGTGGCCGAGGCCGACATCGCCGACTGACTGGTCCGGGCCCAACGTATTTCCCGCTCTTGGCGCTCAAGCGCCGGGGCCGCTCGGCACGACCTGCTTCCCGCTCTTGGCGCTCAAGCGCCGGGGCCGCTCGGCACGACCTGCTTCCCGCTCTTGGCGCTCAAGCGCCGGGGCCGCTCGGGCCCCGGCTGAGCCAAGCTCAGCCTCCTGAAACGTCCTCCACGCGCTGCTTGCCCGCGGAGATCCACGGCATCATCGCCCGGAGCTCGGCGCCCACCTGCTCGATGGGATGGGCCTTGCCCTGCGCCCGCAGCGCCTGGAAGCGGGCGCGGCCGGACTCGGACTCGGCGATCCACTCGTCGGCGAACTTGCCGGTGCGGATCTCGTCGAGGATGGCCCGCATCTCGGCCTTGACCGCGTCGTTGACGATGCGGGGGCCGCGGGTGAGGTCGCCGTACTCGGCGGTGTCGCTGATGGAGTAGCGCATGCCGGCAATGCCCTGCTCGTACATGAGGTCCACGATCAGCTTCAACTCGTGGAGGCACTCGAAGTAGGCGGACTCGGGCTGGTAGCCGGCCTCGGTCAGGGTCTCGAACCCGGCCTGCACCAGAGCGGTCAGCCCGCCGCACAGGACGACCTGCTCGCCGAACAGATCGGTCTCGGTCTCCTCCTCGAAGGTGGTCTCCAGCACGCCGGCCCGGGTGCCGCCGATGGCGTCGGCGTAGGCCAGGGCCAGGGCGTGGGCCGAGCCGGAGGCGTCCTGGGCCACGGCGATGAGGCAGGGCACGCCGCCGCCCTCGGTGTAGGTGCGCCGCACCAGGTGGCCCGGGCCCTTGGGGGCGACCAGGCCGACGTCGACGCCCGCGGGCGCCACCACCTGTTCGAAGCGCACGCTGAACCCGTGCCCCACGAACAGGGCGTCGCCCTCGTTCAGGTGCGGAGCGATGTGCTGGGTGAAGATCGCCTTGTGCTCGGTGTCGGGGCCCAGCAGCATCACCAGGTCGGCCTCGGCGGTGGCGTCGGCCACCGACAGCACCCGCAGCCCGGCCGAAGCGGCCTTGGCCACCGAGGACGAGCCCTCCCGCAGGCCGACGCGCACGTCGATGCCCGAGTCCTTGAGGTTGAGGGCGTGGGCGTGGCCCTGCGACCCGTAGCCGATCACCGCCACTTTGCGGTCGGCGATGAGCGACCGGTCGGCGTCCTTCTCGTAGTAGACGTTGGCCATCAGGCAGTTCTTTCCGTGCTGGCCGAGAACCAGAACTCGATCTCGGCGGTGTCTTGGTCGAAACGGGCGGCATGCGAGGCGCCCGGCGGAACGTGATACCAGTCCCCCGGCCGGTAGCGGGACTCGCGGCCGTCCATGGTCAGGATCAGCTCGCCCCGGATGATCACGCCCACGTTGTCGGTGGGGTGGTCGTGCGGGTCGATGGTCGTGCCCCCGGGATAGGTGGCGAACAGCACGTCGGCCCCGTCGGCCGCCAGCTTGTAGGCGTCGAACGGGCCGTCGAACTCGGCCAGGTCCCGGATGCGCGGAGGCAGGAAGTCGGCGCGGTCCATGGGGCTACGCCGTCCGGCGCACCGAGCGCAGGTTGGGGGCCGTGCGCTCCAGCTTGGGCAGGGCCACCCGGCCGGTCCGCTGCAGCTCGACGATCCCGAACGGGCGCAGCAGGCCCTCGACGTCGTCGAGCCGGTCGGGCTCGCCGTCGAGGCTCACGGTCAGCTCGTCGTGGCCGACGTCCACCACCCGGCCCTCGAACAGGTTGACGAGCTCGATGACCTGGCTGCGGGCGGCGATGTCGGCCCGCAGGGTGACCAGCATCAGCTCGCGCTCCACCGAGTCGCGCGGGTCGAGCTCGGAGATCTTGACCACGTTGATCAGCTTGTAGAGCTGCTTGGTGATCTGCTCCAGCGGGGCCGACTCGACGTCGACCACCACGGTGATGCGGCTGAAGCGCTCATCCTCGGTGGGCGCCACCGCCAGCGAGAAGATGTTGAACCCCCGCCGGGCGAACAGCCCCGACACGCGGGCCAGCACGCCGGCCTTGTTCTCCACCAGCACCACCAGCGTGTGGTGCCGGGCGTCGGTACCGGGCAGCGCCATCAGTGGCCTCCCTCACCCTGGGACGGATCGGTGACGATCTGGTCGTTGGACAGGCCCGCGGGGACCATCGGGTAGACCTTCTCCCGCGAGTCGGTGCGGAAGTCGATGACCACCGGGCGGTCGTCGATCTCGTTGGCCTTCTGGATGGCGGCGTCGACCTCGTCGGGCGACTCCACCCGCATGCCGACACAGCCCATGGCCTCGGCCCACAGCTTGTAGTCGGGCAGGTCGGGCGACAGGTACACCTCGCTGTAGCGCTCGTCGTAGAACATCTCCTGCCACTGGCGCACCATGCCGAGGTAGGCGTTGTTCAGGATGGCCACCTTGATGGGGATGCGCTCGCTCGTCGCCGTGACCAGCTCCTGGGCGGTCATCTGGAAGCAGCCGTCGCCGTCGACCGCCCACACCATGCGGTCGGGCCGGCCCACCTTCGCCCCGATGGCGGCCGGGACGGAGAACCCCATGGTGCCGAGCCCGCCCGAGTTGACCCAGGTGTAGGGGTGGTTGAACTTCCAGTACTGCGAGGTCCACATCTGGTGCTGGCCCACACCCGAGGCGACGATCGTGTCGTCGGGGGTGGCGTCGCGCAGCCGCTCGAGGACGAACTGGGGCTTGAGCGCCTCGCCCGGCTCCGACTGCTGGTACGTGAGGGGGAACTTCTCCTGCCAGCCCGAGATCGTCTGCTTCCAGGCCGAGCGGTCCGGGAAGGCGGCACCACCCTCGAGCAGGTCGCGCACCGCCACCACCAGCTCCTCGATGACCAGCCGGCAGTCGCCGACGATGGGCACGTCGGGCCGGCGCACCTTGCCCAGCTCGGCCGGGTCGACGTCCACGTGGATGATCTTGGCGTCGGGGGCGAAGCCGTCGACCTTGCCCGTGACCCGGTCGTCGAAGCGGCTGCCCAGGGCGATGAGCAGGTCGCTCTGCTGCATCGACGTCACCGCCGTGTAGTTGCCGTGCATGCCCGGCATGCCGAGCGCCAGCGGATGGTCGTCGGGGAAGGCGCCGCGGGCCATCAGCGTGGTGACGACATGGATGTCGCACAGGTCGGCCAGCTCCCGCAGCGTCTCCGCGGCGCGGGCCT
Organism: Actinomycetota bacterium; assembly: GCA_046734715.1. Taxonomy (GTDB): domain Bacteria; phylum Actinomycetota; class Acidimicrobiia; order Acidimicrobiales; family VFJN01; genus ZC4RG19. The sequence continues at coordinate 5,346 of JBKPRV010000081.1, forward strand.
TGAGGATGCCGCCCCCGGCGTAGACGACCGGGCGGCGGGCCGACAGGATCAGTTCGGCGGCCTGGCGGATCATCTTGGGATGGCCCTTGGTGGTGGGCTTGTAGCCGGGGAGGCTGGCCGCCACCTCCTCGTCGGTGGGCCAGTACCACTCCATCTGGGAGCGGGGGTTCCTGGGGTCGACGATGTCCTTGGGCACGTCGAGCAGCACGGGCCCGGGCCGCCCGGTGGTGGCCAGGTGGAACGCCTGACGCACCATGAGCGGGATGTCCTGGGCCTGGGTGATGAGCTCGTTGTGCTTGGTCACCGAGCGGGTGATGCCGACCGTGTCGCACTCCTGGAAGGCGTCGGTGCCGATGGCGGCGAAGGGCACCTGGCCGGTGATGCACACCATGGGCACCGAGTCCATGTAGGCGTCGCAGAGGGGGGTGACCACGTTGGTGGCCGCCGGGCCCGAGGTCACCATGCACACGCCAGGGCGCCCGGTGGCGTGGGCGAAGCCCTCGGCCATGTGCCCGGCGCCCTGCTCGTGGCGCACGAGGATGTGGCGGATCGGGCTGTCGATGATGGGGTCGTAGACCGGCAGGATGGCCCCGCCGGGCAGGCCGAACATGACCTCGACGCCCTCCATCTCGAGGGCTTTGATCAAAGCTC
>JBKPRV010000082.1:0-7876 GCA_046734715.1 Actinomycetota bacterium
CGGCCAGCTCGTGGGGGCGGCCACGCCCGCCGGCGCCTGGACGTGGACCTACGACGAGCTCGGCCGGCTGGTGGCCGAGACCGGCCCCGACGGCACGACCGCCTACGACTACGACGACGCCCACCAACTGGTGCGGATGGCGGGGCCCGGGGGCACCACCGGTTTCGGCTACGACGCCGCCGGGCGCCGCACCGAGGAGGCCGGCTCGGCAGTGACTCGCCGCTACGCGTGGGACGGCCTGGGCCGGCTCGCGTCGGTGGAGGACGGCGACGGCGTGCGGGACGTCGACATCGACGCCTTCGGCCATCTCGCCGGTGTCGGCCCCACCCGCCTGACCTGGGACCCGACCGCCCCGGTGGCCGAGCTGACGGCCATCGACGGCCGCGAGGTCGTCTCCGCCGAGGGCCACGTCCTCGGCCTCGGCCCCGGCTGGCTGAGCGCGGACTGGCGGGCTTCGACCACCCCCACCGACCCCTGGGGCCGCGCCGCCGTCCCGGCGCCCGGGGACGTGCAGGTGGGCGCCTTCGGCGAGCTGGACTTCGGCGGCCTGACGTGGCTGCGCCACCGGCTCTACGACCCGGCCACCCGCTCGTTCCTGGCCCCCGATCCCCTCCCCGGCATCCCGGGCACCCCGGTGGCCGCCAACCCCTACCACTACGCCGGCAACGACCCCGTCGGCCACGTCGACCCGCTCGGCCTGCAGCCGCTCACCATCGAGCAGTACAACGACATCCGGGCCCAGGAGACCGGGTTCCAGTGGGGCAACGCCCTCTTGGCGACGGTCATGATCGGGTCGTTGTTCTTCCCCGTCGGCGGTCCGATCGTCGCCACCCTGCTGGGCGCGGGCCTGGGCATGGCGCCCGGCGTCATGCACGGCATCACGACCGGCGAGTGGGACTGGGGCGGCATCGCCAAGGGCGCCGTCGTCGGCGCGGTCGCCGGGCGGGTGGGCTTCGCCTTCGGCGCCGGGGCCAGCGGGTTCCTCAGCGCCGCCGGCCGGGGCGCCGCCGGTGGCTTCGCCTCCGGTGTGGCCGGCGAGGGCTACGACTTCCTCCCCGTGCCCGGCGCCGACGGGCACTTCGACCTGGAGAACGTCGCCTGGAACACCGCCATCGGCGGCGTCACCGGGCCCCTGGGCTACCGACCGCCGTCGGGGGCCGCCAATGCCGCCAACGGCCCCCGCCTGCACGACCAGCTGGTGTACGACGAGGCGTCGTCGGTCTTCCTGCCCGACGGCAGCCTGCACCCGGATGTGATCGCCGATTCCCGGCCCATCATCCCGGAGTCCGACCTCAACAACCCGAACGTCGTCCACGAGCTGACGTCGGACGGCAGCAACATCGCGGACTGGGCCAAGATGTCCACCCCGACCTACCGCAGCCCGTCCGGGCCCTTCCAGGCGCACTACTACCAGAACCAGGTGACGGGCGAGGTCAACTACAACATCGACTACAAGGCCAAGTTCAACGGCCCCCACCCCTGACGATGCGAGTGATCCTGCGCGACCCCCAGCCCGGCGACGACGCCGCCCGGGCCGCCGGCGCCTGGCTGAAGCCGGGCGAGCCGTACGACGTCCTGGAGGTCCGGGCCGAGCCCGGACGTCTGGTCCACTTCCGCATCGCGGGTGAGCAGCCCGGCACGCCTGCCCTGTTCGACTCGGCGCTGTTCGACACCGTCGACGGCACGATCCCGGTGCACTGGCGGGCCCGCCTCGCCCCCGGCGGCACGCTCACGCTCGGCCCCGAGGAGTGGTCGGCTCCCGGCTTCTGGGAGGCCTACTTCGACGACGACCCCGAGGCGCTCGCCGCCTACGAGCGCGGGCGGATCAGATCGTGAAGGTGGCGCCGGTGGTGGCGACGGCGACGTCGCCGCCGTAGGTGGCCGCGGCCCGGGCGCGCTGGTCGTCCTCGTCGACGCCGGGGACGATGTGGGTGAGGACCAGGCGGCCCGCGCCGATGGCTCGCGCCAGCGTGCCCGCCTGGCGGGCGGACAGGTGCTGGACCTGGCCCTCGTGCTCGGCCGCGAGCGAGGCCTCGCACAGCAGGACGTCGACGCCGTCGCCCAGCGGTCCCGGGCGCCAGCCCGGCCCGGTGTCGGCGCTGTAGAGCAGGGTGCGGCCGCCGGCCTCGATGCGGACGGCCAGGGTCTCGACCGGGTGGTCGGTGAGGCCGAAGCGCAGGGTCAGCGGACCGCGAGCAAGCGTTTCGCCGGGGGCCAGGGTGTGCCACACCAGCGTCGGGGGCAGCTCGTCGATCAGCGTGGTGGCCAGCGCCCGGGTGCCCTCGGTGCCGTACACCTCCAGTCCCTCCACGCCCAGGACGTAGCGGAAGGCGTTGCGCAGGATCGGCAGGTCCACCCAGTGGTCCGGGTGCTCGTGGGTGAGGACCAGCGCGCCGACCGCCGCCGGGTCGACGTGGGCCTGGAGGTTGGCGAACGTCCCCGGTCCGAGGTCGACCACCACCGCCGTGTCGCCCGCCCGCACCAGGTAGCCGCTGCAGGCGCCGCCCGGTCCCGCATAGGAGCCGGAGCAGCCGAGGACGGTCAGCGTCAGCGCGTCGCCCATGGCCGCAGGCTAGGCACTCCCCGGTAGCGTCGTCGGGTCACCTCCCCGGACCGACAGGAGCGACCTCCCTTTGGAATCCCTGCTGGCCGCGCTCGGCCTGGTGTTCGTGGCGGAGCTGGGCGACAAGACCCAGTTGGTGGCGCTGGGCTTCGGCGCCCGCTACCGCCTCGCCCCCGTGCTCACCGGCGTGGTGGTCGCCTACATGGCCACGAACCTGCTGTCGGTGGTGGTGGGTGGGCTCCTGGGCGCCACCTTCCCCACCCGGGCCATCGGGCTCGTCGGCGGGGTGCTGTTCCTCGGCTTCGCGGCCTGGACCCTGCTCAAGCACGACGAGGACGAGGAGGACGAAGCCGCGGCCCCCACGAGCGGGGACCGGTCCGTGGTGCTGTCGGTGGCCACCGCCATGTTCGTGGCCGAGCTGGGCGACAAGACCATGCTGGCGACCGCCACCCTGGCCGCGCAGGGCAACCCGGTGCTGGTGTGGATCGGCGCCACCATCGGGATCATCCTGGCCGGGGCGCTGGGCGTGCTGCTGGGCCGGTGGTTCGGCGCCCGCCTGCCCGACAACGTGACCCGCATCGGCTCCGCCGTCCTGTTCGCGGGGTTCGGGCTGGTGCTGATCGCCACCAACCTCTAGGGCCTGTCCTAGTTCTCGAGCGACTTGACCTCGGCGGCCAGCTCGTCCAGCTCGGCGTCCCAGTCGGACGGGTCGGCCAGCGGCACCACCACGAACTTCGAGGCTCCGACGGCGATGAAGCGCTCGAGCTGGCGGCGCAGGCCGTCGACTCCGTCGGGCACGACCTCGTGGGGATCGAGCTCCGGCCGGCGGGCCGCCACCACCTGCGCGATGGCGTCGGGCAGGCCGCCGCGGGTGTAGAGGACCAGCACGCCCAGGTGCTCGTCCTCGATGGCCCGGTCGTGGCGAGCGGCCACCGCGTTGATGGTGGCCCAGCCCGCCTCCACCTCGGACGGGACCGTGAACGACGGCAGCCAGCCGTCGCCGAGCCGGCCGGTGCGGCGCAGCTCGGAGGGCGATGTCCCGCCCAGCCACATGTCCACGGGATCCTGCAGCGGCCGGGGCCGCAGCGTGACCCCGTCCAGGTGGAAGTGCTCGCCGTCGTGGTGGACGTCGTCCTCGGTCCACAGCCGCCGGATCAGGCCCACCGCCTCGTCGAACAGCCCGGCGCGCTGGCCGCGCTCGACCCCGAAGGCCCGATGCTCGGCGGGGACCGGCGCCCCGAGGCCGACCGCGGGCAGCAGCCGGCCGCCGGACAGCCGGTCGAGCGTGGCCAGCTCCTTGGCCAGCACCACCGGGTTGCGGCCGGGGACCACCAGGACGCTGGTTCCCAGCTTGAGCCGGCGGGTGCGGCCGGCGGCCATGGCCAGGGCGACGAGTGGATCGGGGGCCGGGCCGGTCAGGCGCTCGCTCAGCCACAGCGAGTCGAAGCCGCGGGCCTCCAGGGCGTCGACGAAGCCGGGGAAGCGCTCGGCGTCGCCCGCGAGGGTCTGCGTGCCGAGCCCGAGCCCGATGCGGATCTTCACTAGAAGACGATCATGCGCTCGGCCAGGGCCGCGACCTCGTCCAGGTCGCCGGTCCAGGCGCCGGTGGACAGGTACTTCCAGCCCCCATCGGCCAGGATCACCACGATGGTGCCCCGCTCGATCTCGGTCGCCACCTTGGCCGCCCCGGCCAGGGCGGCGCCGCCCGAGATGCCGGAGAAGATGCCCACCTCGACCAGCCGGCGGGTCCACACGATCGAGTCGCGGGGCCGCACGATGCGCTTGCGGTCCAGCAGATCCGGACCACCCCACTTCTCGTACACCGGCGGGATGTAGCCGTCCTCCAGGTTGCGCAGGCCCTCGACCCGCTCGCCCAGCGGCGGTTCGATGGCGATGATCTTGACGTCGGGGTTCTGCTCCTTGAGGAAGCGCCCCACGCCCATGAGCGTGCCGGTGGTGCCGAGGCCGGCCACGAAGTGGGTGATCTCGGGGCAGTCCCGCCAGATCTCGGGACCGGTGCCCTCGTAGTGGGCTCGGGGGTTGGCCTCGTTGGCGTACTGGTAGAGGAACACCCACTCGGGGTGCTCGTCGGCCAGCCTCTGGGCCCGGCGCACCGCCCCGTTCGAGCCCTCGGCCCCGGGGCTGAGGATGATCTCGGCGCCCCACACCTCCAGCGCCTGGCGCCGCTCGATCGACACGTTCTCGGGCATGACGATCTTGATGGGGTAGCCCTTGGTGCGGGCGATGAGCGCCAGGGCGATGCCGGTGTTGCCGGAGGACGGCTCGATGATCGTGCGCCCCGGCGCCAGGGTCCCGTCGGCCTCGGCCTCCTCCACCATCATGCGGGCGATGCGGTCCTTCACCGAGCCGGCCGGGTTCTGGCCCTCCAGCTTGGCCAGGATGCGGACGTCGGGGTTGGGGCTGAGCGCGCTGACATCGACCATGGGCGTGTTGCCGATGAGGTCGAGCACGGAGGCGTGGACGGTCATGAGGCCTGGTCCTGGGGTACGCGGTTCCTGGTGGTGCTAAATCCGAGTTGTCTGGTCGACAATCCTACCGGTCGTCCAGGGAGACCGCCTCCTCGGAGATCTCGCCGTCCACGATGCGGTAAGAGCGCAGCACCGCCGCCTCCCGCTTGAGCGACACGATCACGTAGTGCCACCCGGGGTCGGGCGCCTGGGCCACGTCGGTGGGCGACGGGTAGGCCTCGGTGTGGGTGTGGCTGTGCATCACGCCGACGATCTCGAGGCCCCGGTCCTCGGCGTCCCGGTCGGCCCGCAGGTGGTCCCGGGGATCGACCGTGTACACCCGGCTCGACTCCGCCGCATTGCGGCACGGGTAGAAGCGGACGGCATGGTCGCCGCCCGGCCCGCCCGCCAGCAGCCCGCACGCTTCGTCGGGCAGGCCGTCGTAGGCATGGCCCACCATCTGGCGCCACACCTCCTCGGTCATCCGGAGCAAGAGTGCGGATCCTCGGTCATCCGGAGCACGGGCGCCGACACTAGCGGCGCGGCGCTAGCCTGCTCATTCCCCCTTATGGCCCGCTCCGACCCCCGTTCCGGCACCGGCAGGAAGCTGATCGCCGCCAACCGCAAGGCGCGGCGTAACTACGACGTGCTCGAGACCGTGGAGGCCGGCCTGGTGCTGCGGGGCAGCGAGGTCAAGTCGCTGCGGGCGGCGCATGTGCAGCTGGGCGACGCTTACGCCCGCATCGACGCCGGCGAGGCGTGGCTGGTGTCCATGCACATCGCGCCCTACGACCACTCCCAGATGCACAGCGGGCACGAGCCCGAGCGCCGGCGCAAGCTGCTGCTGCACCGTTCCGAGCTGGACCGCCTGCGGGCCATCGTGGACGAGCAGCACCTGTCGCTCATCCCCCTGTCGCTGTACTTCAAGGACGGGCGGGCCAAGGTGGAGCTGGCCCTGGCCCGGGGCCGGAAGACCTACGACAAGCGCCAGGCCCTCGCCAAGCGGGACGCCGAGAGGGAGGCGGCCCGGGCGATCGCCCGTGTCGGGCGCACTGATTAGTCGGGCAGGGCGCGGCGAGCAGATCCGGTAGACAGGTCCCCGTGGCTGGCGACAACGCGGCGATGGCGGAGCTGTGGAACGGGCCGTCCGGCGAGAACTGGATCCGCTTCGACGAGCACCACAACCGGGGCCTGCGCCCCTGGGGCGAGGCGCTGCTGGCCGCCGCCGCGCCCGCGGCGGGCGAGCGGGTGCTGGACATCGGCTGCGGCACGGGGTGGACGACCCGCGCCGCAGCCCGCGCGGTGGGCGACGGCCATGCCCTCGGCGTGGACATCAGCGAGATGCTGGTCGCCCGGGCCACGGCCACGGCCGAGGAAGAGGGTGTCCCCAACGTGGCGTTCACCGTGGCCGACGCCCAGGTCCACCCGTTCGAGGCCGCCGGCCTCGACGTCGCCATCAGCCGCTTCGGGGTCATGTTCTTCGCCGACCCCGTGGTCGCCTTCGCCAACGTCGGCCGGGCCCTCGCTCCCGGAGGCCGGCTGGCGTTCGCCTGCTGGCAGGAGATGGCGCACAACCACTGGATCCTCGTCCCGTTCGGCGCCATGACCGCCGAGGTGGGCCGGCCCGAGCCCCCGCCTCCGGACGCGCCGGGACCGTGGTCCCTGGCCGACCCCGACCGGGTGCGCTCGGTGCTCGGGGCCGCGGGCTTCACGGGCGTGGAGCTGGAGACGGTCGACGCCCCTATGTGGCTCGGCGACACGGTGGACGAGGCCTACGACTTCATCCGGGCCAGCAACAACGCCCGCATGCTGCTGGAGGGCCAGGACCCGGAGGCCGCGGCCCGGGCCCTCGCCGCCTTGCGCACCGCGCTGGAGGGCCTGGAGATGGGCGACGAGGGCCTGGTCCTCCCCGGCCGGGCCTGGGTGGTGACTGCCAGCCGCGCCTGACCGCGCCTGCTAACCCTGGGGCCACCCGACGATGGTCGCCATCAGGTCCGTGAGGTCGGTCACCACGTCGAGGCCGTCCCGGACGGCGAGCCACTCGTGGTTGCGGGCGTGCAGGTCGTCGTCGGGGTCGTAGCGGTTGAGCACCACGGTGACCGGCCAGGGGGCGAGCGCTTGGGCCGACAGGCGCACGGCGTTGATGGTCCCCAGGCCGGCGTCGGCCACCAGCAGGACCCGCTCGGGGCGCAGCGCGTGGGCCAGGGCCACCGAGTCGCCGTCGGCGGCCAGCGGAGAGCGGACGCCTCCGGCCGCCTCCACCAGGCCGACGCCGACGCCCGGCGCCCAGACCAGCTCGGCCGCCAGGTCGGCGATGGTGAACGGCGGGCGGCCGAGCGCCTCGGCGGCCATCGGCGGGGCCATGGGCACCGGGTACCAGCGGTGGCGGGGGCACACGATGGCGGGGTGGTCGCCGGTGGCGTGCGCCAGCAGGCCCGCGTCGGTGTCGGCCTCGTCGTCGTGGCGGTCGTACGACTGGGCGGGCTTGCGAGCCGCCACCATCAGCCCCCGGGCCCGCAGGGCGCGGGCGAGTTGGCACGCCACCCAGGTCTTGCCGACCTCGGTGCCCGTGCCCGTGACCAGGACCAGGCGCTCAGGCCGCGGGTCCACCGGATCCGGCCGGGAGGGCGGCGAGGGCGGCGACCAGGCGGTCCACCTGGTCGTCGGTGTGGGCGGCGGAGAACGTGACCCGCAAGCGGGACGTCCCCGGCGCCACGGTCGGCGGGCGGATGGCCGGGACCAGCAGGCCCGCGTCCAGCAGCCGGGCCGCGGCGGCCAGGGCCGCGGCCTCGTCGCCCAGCACGACCGGCACGATGGGGGTCGGGTGGCCGGGCCGCAGGCGATC
>JBKPRV010000083.1:0-6079 GCA_046734715.1 Actinomycetota bacterium
GGCTTCCATCCTGCACACCGGCTCTTCGGACCAAGCCACTTCCCGGACCCGACAAGCAACCGTACGCCCGCCAGCGGCGGGCCGCTCCCGCGCGCCCGCCGAGCAATCGGCCACCGGCCTTGACTCAAAGAGGATTCGTTACGGGCGCAGCGCGCCTGCTCAGGCAGCTGCGCAACCGTGAGCGCGAATCTCGGGGAGTCCTTCCTAGTTGGGAAGTCCTACCCACCCAGACGATCAGGCCGGGAAGCGCTCTCGAACCGGTGCGGTTGGCACCGGCAAGGAACGGATGCGGGGCGCGTTCTGGGAGAGCCCCGATCGCCTGCGCCCAGCGCCACTGCTCAGGGGCGGTGCGTTGCTGTAACTGTGCGACGACGGCACCGAGCTGGTCTGGGTTGGGTCACGTCGCGACGCGGAAGCGCAGGTGAGTGACTCCGGGGCACTCAACGACACCGATTGTCTCCAGTTCGATTCTTCGATTGCCGAGGTGTTCGAAGAGGCGTGTCCCGCTGCCAAGGAGGGTGGGGATGAGATGGATCTGGATCTCGTCGAGGAGCCCGGCGCGAAGGCACTGTTGCGGGACGCTCGCGCCCATCAGGCTCACGTACTTGTCGCCCGCGGCGGCCTTTGCTTGTTTGATGGCGCTCTCGACACCGTCGGTCACGAAGGTGTAGGAGGACTCGCCTTGTGGGACCGCGTCCGGCACGCGGTGGGTGACGATGAAGAGGGGGAGCTGCGGGATGGGGCCGTTCCCGCCCCACTCATGCGAGACGTCGTAGGTGCGTCTACCGGCAACGACCGCTCCGGTGCTGTCGACGAGGTCCTGGAACACCGCCGCGCTGCAGGCTGAAAGCGCGAACTGTGCGTTCGTCGCGACGCCCCTGCTTGCAGCCTCCTGATACTGGCGGATCGGAGTGTCACCGTCGAAGTACCACTGGAACAGGCGCATCCCGTCGTCGGGGTTGTCGAAACCGTCGTTCGCGGCGGCGATGAAGCCGTCCAAGGACATGCCCAGGGGTACGATCACCTTCGCCATCAGCTCCATCTCCTCGCTCTCACGCTGGGTACTGACCTTCAGCTGCGGCAACCGGCGACCCCTCCGATACGCGTCCGTGACCGGGTCTTCCCATGTGTAGACGGGCGGCCGCGGGAATCTCATCGGCCACGCTCCGCTCGGGACCGCCCCGCGTTCGACTTGTTGTGAGACTCGTCAGCGTCAACGCCGCGGCGATGAGTTCCGGGCCGCGAGCCGTCTACACATCTGTGGTCCGGCCGGGAGACCGTTCATCGCCGCGCGGGGGCAGAGGTCGCACCCGACTGAGGCGATCGTGACCGTGCTCGACGAGTCCGGGTTCGCGGCGCAGCTCGAGCGGCATCGCCGGGAGATCCACGTTCACTGCTACCGCATGGTCGGATCGGTGGACGACGCCGACGATCTCGTCCAGGAGACCCTGACGCGAGCCTGGCGCCATCGGTCGTCGTTCGCCCAGCGCTCGTCGGTCCGCGTCTGGCTGTACCGGATCGCCACAAACGCATGCCTCGACTTCGTCGAGCACAGCGCACGTCGGGTTGTCCCGGCGTCGGACCGCTTGCCCGCGCCCGCCGACGCCCCGTGGCTCCAGCCCTATCCGGATCGGCTGCTGGACCAACTCGGTCCCGGCAGCGCCGAGCCGGAGGCGGCCGCCGTCGCCAAGGAAACAATCGAACTCATCCTGCTCGCGGCCATACAACTGCTGCCGCCGACGCAACGCGCCGTCCTCATCCTCCGCGACGTGCTCGGCTGGTCGGCCTCCGAGACGGCGGCCGTGATCGAGTCCAGCGTCACTGCTGCGAACAGCGCCCTCCAGCGAGCGCGGATGACGCTACGAAAGGCCCGTAGCAGCGGAGCAATGGAGGCGCCGGAGGCCCGTGACGTGGACCATGAGGTGCTGCAGCGCTACATGGACGCGCACGAGCGGGGCGACCCGTCAGTGGTAATCGCGCTCCTGCGGGACGACGCACGACTGTCGATCTCTCCCGGCGGCTGGCTGTGGCAGGGCCGTGAGGCAATCGGCGAGGCCCTCCTCGAGGGGATGACCAGGCCTGGTGAGTGGCGCATGGTGGCGACCAGAGCGAACCGGCAGCCAGCCGCCGCCGGCTACCTCCGCCGACCAGGGGACTCGACCTACCGCGCTCACGTCGTGTGCGTTCTGCGAGTGCGCGGCGGCGCGCTGGAGGACATCGCAGCTTTCGAGGAACCACGGCTCTTCCCCGCCTTCGGGCTCCCACCATCGCTATGACCGACGACGAGCACTCGCCGTGTTCTTGCCTGCTCGGTGGCCCGCTTCCGCGCGCCTCCCAGCGGCGGGTCGTGGTCGTGACGCCTGGAGCCGAGCTTCCCTACGACGAGTCCGAGTGGCACGACGCCATCGTCGTCCTCGAGCGTGGCGACATCGAGCTTGCGTGCACAGAGGGACGCCCGCTTGACATCAGCCCAGGGCTGTCGTGTTCCCGGCGGGCCGAACGTGACGATTCGAACGCCAAGACCGGAAGTGCTGTGCGACTGCGTCCGCCTCCCGGTGTTCGGGGACAGTCGGGCATAGGGACGCGCTCGACCCTTCGACGTGACCAGCGGGCACTTCGACCACCTGCACGTCATCGTCGAGGCCAGCTAGGCGCCATAGCGTGCGACGATCGTCCGCACGGCCTCTTCGACCGCACGGCGTGTTTCTTCTTCATCGATCGACCAGTTGGCGTGGACGAGCCGGGGCCAGAAGATCGCGGTCGCGATCATGCCGAGGAACTGCGCGGCGGCGATCTCGGGAGAATCCACCTTCACAGATCCTGCGACCTGCTCGGCTCGGAGGTAGCGACTGAGGGCGTCGAGGGCGGGGAGTGTCCCGAAGTCGAAGGTTCGCTCGCGCAGCTCGGGGAAGCGGTGAGCCTCAGCGATCAAGAGTCGGATCAGATCGGCCGTCCCGGGATGCGTCAGTAGCTCGGCGTACTCCCAGCCCAACGCCAAGAGACCGGCGTCAAGGTCGCCGGGAGGGGGAACGGTCACGACTCTCCCAGGAGCCTGGCCCAGTGCGAGGACGGTTGCCTCGAACAGCGAGGCCTTCGTCGGGAACTGCTTGAACAGCGTCGCCTTGGAGACCCTTGCGCTCTCGGCGACACGTGCGAGCGACGTCCTGTCGTATCCGCCTTCAACGAACAAGGCTGTGGCTGCGGCGAGGATCGCCGCGCGGTTCTCGTCGGCCACTCGCTGGTGGTACTCGGGGAGCTCGCGAGACATGGCGCCAGTCTGACATAGAGGTGAGACGCTTGACTCACCGCTCCTAGTTCCTTAACTTTGAGGTGAGTTGATTGACTCACCTCTTGGCGAAGGAGCGACCTGATGCGCGACACCACCCCCCGAACGGCCGCAGGCAAGGTGCTGTGGCACTTCTCGATGTCGCTGGACGGATTCGTCGCCGGCCCCGGTCACGCCATGGATTGGATGCCCGAGGCGACCAACCGCCCGGGTCTGGTCGAGGAGTACATCCAGACAACCGGGGCGATCCTCGGGGGACGCGACGGTTGGGATGCGTTCCCGGACCCGCACGCCGTGTACGGCGGTGCTTGGAGCGGGCCTATCTTCGTGCTCACTCACCACCCCGAGGATGCCGAGCCCGCCGAAGGGGTAACTTTCCTCAGCTGTGACGTCGCCGAAGCGGTGCAGATCGCCCGGCGCGCCGCGGGAGGCAAGAACGTCGAGGTCTTGTCCCCGACCATTGGCCGACAGCTCCTCGAACGCGGCCTGCTCGACGAGATCGATCTGCATGTCCTGCCCGTGCTGCTCGGTGATGGGGTTCGGCTGTATGACAACCCGGGCGGGTCTCCGGTGGCGCTGGAGTTCGTCAACGGCGACCCAGTCGAGGAGATCGACCTCCGCTATCGAGCGGTCGGCCAGAACAGCGGCTGAAACCCCTGAGGCAGGTCATCCGTGCCCCGTTCAAGTTCGTGCCCATCATTGCGGTGCTCATGCTGGCCGTCTCGGCGACCTGCTCGGCGATCGCCGCCTCCCACGGCAACTGCGCTGCCGCCGCGAAAGGCCGGGTCGGGGTGCTCGTGGGCCCTCGCGGCGGCAGCAAGGATGACCTCGGCCTGCGTGTGACACCGCATTCTTGGCAACGTTGTGGGCATGGCACCGCGGCTGCGCTGCGGCGATCGTCAACTCCACGACGTTCCCCGCGCGGTGGGTCGTACCACGACTCTTGTCCGCGGGAGCTGTCCACTGGATCAGATGACTCGGGCCGCACGACGATCGGCACGGCCGGTGTCACGACACGCTCATGAACATCGACGTGGGGGCATCACCCCGAGGTGCCGCTCCATGTCACTCTCCCGGCGTTGGTGGGCACCCCCTCCGCCCGAATCCGACCGACGTTCTGGGACAGCGTCGGCGGCACGCGAATAGCAGAGCGTCGTTTCGGTGCCGCCTCTCAGACTCGCCCTAGGCGTCGCGTGCTCGTGAGAGTGCCGCCATTCCCTTGACGAATCACTTCACAAGTTGGTTAAGTGAAGGGCATGGCCGCCACTGACCAGCTCAGCGCCGTGTTCTCAGCGCTGGCCGACCCGACCCGACGAGCGATCCTGGCCGAGCTCGCCCTTGGTGAGGCCACTGTGACCGAACTCACGGCGCCGCTGCCGATCTCGATGCCGGCGGTGTCGCGGCACCTCAAGGTGCTCGAGGGCGCCGCTCTGATCTCCCGCTCGCGCGAGGGGAAGTGGCAGCGGAGCCACCTGGAGGCGGCGCCGCTCCGGGAGGCAGCCGTCTGGATCGAGCGCTTCCGAGGGTTCTGGGACTCGTCCTTCGACCGCCTCGACGCCCACCTCGCCACGCTGCAACAGGAGCAGGAGAACCGATGACCACCGAACCACCCGACCTCTCCATCACACGCGTGTTCGACGCGCCACGGGCCCTCGTCTACCGGGCCTTCACCGACCCGGAGCAGCTGGCGGCCTGGTGGGGGCCGACCGGCAGCGTGCGGCCGCTCGACGAGATGGACTTCGACGTCCGACCCGGCGGCTCCCAGCGGTTCGTCGAGGTGTTCCCCGACGACCCCTCCATCCGGGCGGAGGTGCACATCGACCTCACCGACGTGGTAGAGGGCAGGGTGCTCGACGGCGTCATGCGCGTACGTGGCCACCTGCCCGGGGGCTTCGAGCCGTTCGAGACGCGGTTCCGGTCTGAGTTCTACGACGAGTTCGACGGGCGCACCCGCCTCGAGGTCCGGCAGTGGCTGCCGGCGCACGTGACCGGAGCCACCGAGGCGGGCTGGCGCCAGAGCTTCGCCGAACTCGACGCACTCCTGGCGAAAGGGGCGGTGGCGTGAGCATCTGGACGACCGCACCAAGGGGGACAACTCGATGAGAACACTTCGATACTCGATCAACGTCACGCTCGACGGCTGCTGCCATCACGAAGCAGGGCTCCCGCCGGACGAGGAGTCCATGCACTACTGGACCGCTGAGATGGAACGAGCCGATGCCCTGCTCTTCGGCCGGGTGACCTACGAGATGATGGAGTCGGCATGGCGGCAGCCGGCCACAGGCACGTGGCCTGGCTGGATGGGTGACTGGCAGATCCCGTTCGCCGAGACCATCGACCAGGCGAAGAAGTACGTCGTGTCGAGCACGCTGAGCGGGGTCGATTGGAATGCCGAACTGGTGCGAGGCGACTTGGCGCAAGCGGTTCAGCGGCTCAAGCAGGAGCCAGGCAAGAGCCTCTGGGTCGGCGGCGTGACGCTTCCCCTGGCCTTGGCGGATCTGGCACTGATCGACGAGTACGAGTTCCTTGTGCAGCCGGTCCTTGCCGGACACGGGCCGACGTTGCTCGCCGGTCTGCGCGAGCGCGTCCAGCTCGAGCTCGTGGATCGCCATGAGTTCCGATCCGGTGCGCTCGCCCTGCGATACCGCTCCACCCAAGTTCCGGCTTGACGTGATTCTTCCTGGCACGGTGGCCGCTGCCTTCCGACAGAATGACAGTTCTGGCGGCACGACGAGCGCATACGACTGTCCCAGAACCCGCACCCATGATGATCAAAGGCCGGTGGCATTGTCC
>JBKPRV010000084.1:0-6048 GCA_046734715.1 Actinomycetota bacterium
GAGGAACACCGTGTACCGAGATCTGGGCGACGGGCTGAGGCCGGTGGCCTTCATCGATTGGGACAACGCCGCACCCGGCGAGCGGATCCACGACCTGGCCCACGTGTGCTGGCAGTACGTGGGCTTCGGCCCCGAGCTGAAGGACGTGACCGAGGCCGCCTCTCGGGTGCGGCTGGTCTGCGACGCCTACGGGCTGGCGCCGCGTGACCGGCTGCTGGACACCGTGCTGTGGTGGCAGGACCGGTGCTGGCGGGGGATCGAGGCGAAGGCAGCCGAGGGTGACCCGGCGTTGCGACGCCTGCGTGACCGGGGTGGGGCAGCCGAGGTCCGAGCGTCCTTCGCCTGGACCCGCGAGCACCGGAGGGAGCTCGAGCGCCGGCTCGAGTGACCCGCACCGAGCTCGGCGACATGGCCGGAGCATCAGAGGAAGACTCTCCACGGCCGCGATTAGCCCTCTCCGGTCGCGGAAGTGATAGCAAGCACGGCCATGAGGGAACGGTTCGCAGGCAAGGTGGCGCTCATCACCGGGGCCGGGTCGGGGATCGGGCGGGCGGTCACGCTGCGGCTCGCGAGCGAGAGCGCCTCCGTCCTCGGCGTCGACATCGACGCCGACAGGCTCGCCGAGACCCAGCGCCTGGCGTGCGACACGGCGGGCACCGTGGAGGTGCGGCAGGCCGATCTCGGCGAGCCGGACGAGTGCGCGGCCGCCGTTCGGGCGTGCGTCGACGAGCTCGGGCGGCTCGACGTGCTCGGGAACGTCGCCGGCATCTACCACGCCGGCCATGCCACCGACCTGACCGTCGAGCAGTACCGGCGCGTCATGAGCGTCAACCTCGACGCCTGCCTCTTCCTGGCCCAGGCTGCCATCCCTCACCTGCTCGCCGGCGGCGGCAACATCGTGAACATCGCGTCGAACGCGGGGCTGCAGGGCGTCCCGTACTCCGTGGCTTACTGCGTCAGCAAAGGCGGGCTGATCCAGCTCACCCGGGCGCTGGCCGTCGAATACCTGAAGACGCCGCTGCGGGTGAACGCCATCGCCCCGGCCGGCACCAACACCAACCTGGTGACCTCGGTGCGGCTCCCCTCCGACCTGGACTCCGACCTCGCCCGGCGGATGGGCGGCCTGAGGGGCATGGCCGAGCCGGACGAAGTCGCCGCGCTCTTCGCGTTCCTGGCCTCGGACGAGGCTCGGTCGACCACCGGCGCGATCTACACCGTCGACAACGGCCTCACCGCCAGCTGAGCCCGCGACTCAACGCGCCGGCGGGGTGGGCTGGATGTTCTTGTTGTGGTGGAAGACGTTGTCGGGGTCGTACTTGGCCTTGACCTTGGCGAGCCGGCGGTAGGTGTCGTCGCCGTACGCCTCGCGGACGCGGCCGGTGTCGTCGTCGGCGTCGAGAAAGTTCACGTAGACACCGGCACGGTGGGGCTCCAGGGCGGCGAGGAAGGCCTGGGCCCACGCGGTCTCCGGGGCCCGGACGGTGGCCTCCTCCTCAGGCAGCCAGACCGCGTCGACGATGATGTTGTGGTCCACGTCCCGCCCCGGGTAGGCGGTGGCGTCGCGGGCGGCCCGGCGTACGGCGCCCCCCTGGTGGAACATCGCTGCGTACGACCTCGGGGAGACGGCACGGTAGGCGTGCTCGGCGACGACGTCGATCACCTCGTCGGACAGGCCGGTGAGGTCGGTGGCCTTCCAGTAGTAGTGCCAGCCGTGGGGAACGGTGTCGTCGATGCCGCTCTGGTGGTCGACGTACAGGGTGGGGCCGAGCAGGTCCACGAGCGGGGCGCCGAACTCGCGGAGCGCACGCACCGCCCGCTCACCGTCCTCGACGGGCCCGGCGTAGCAGCTGCCCACGGCGACGGCCGGGCGGAAGTGGAGGTCCTCGGCGATGGCCGGAAGCGGCGGGACGGTGCCGAGGCGGACGATGGTCCCCAGCTCGTCCGGCGCGTCGTCGAGGAACTCCCGGTAGCGGCGCAGGACGTCGGCGGTGTCCTCGGCCGCCCAGAACACCGGCCCGGCCACGACGGTGGGGCCGACCGGGTGCAGCGCGAACCGGAACGTGCTGACCACGCCGAAGTTCCCGCCCCCGCCCCGCAGGGCCCAGAACAGGTCGGGGTGCTTCCGCGCCGAGGCCCGCACGATGTCGCCTGCGGCGGTGACCACCTCGGCCTCCATGAGGTTGTCGACCGTGAGCCCGTGCTTGCGCATGAGCCAGCCGATGCCGCCGCCCAGGCTGAGGCCGCCGACGCCGGTGTGGCTGACGATGCCGCCCGGGGTGGCCAGCCCGTGGGCCTGGGTCTCGTGGTCGACATCGCCCCACAGGGCACCGCCCTGCACGAGGGCCGTGCGCTCGACCGGATCCACCGACACCGCACGCATCGCCGACAGGTCGATCACGATCCCGCCGTCGCACACCGCGGTGCCGGCGACGTTGTGACCCCCGCCCCGCACGGCGATCTCGAGCCGGCGGTGACGGGCGTAGCGCACCGCGGCGGCCACGTCGGCGGTGCCGCAGCAGCGGGCGATGAGCCACGGGCGCCGATCGACGCCGCCGTTCCAGATGGCGCGGGCGTCGTCGTAGTCGGGGTGGTCGGGGTCGATGAGCTCGCCCCGGAACCCGGGGACCTGCATCGAGACTGTGGTGGGTGCAGACATTGTTCCTCCCTGGTGACAGGCCCTATCGCGCCAGCGACGGCGAGGGAGAAGTAGTCAGCGATCTGGACTTCGATGTAATGAATCTGGACTTCACGCCGGTCGGGCGGCGCGAGACACTGCATCCGTGAGGACCTACGGTCAGTACTGCCCGATCGCCCGGGGCGCCGAGATCTTCGCCGAGCGGTGGACCCCGTTGATCGTCCGCAACCTCTACCTGGGCTGCGAGACCTTCGGCGAGATCCTCGCCGGGGCGCCCGGACTGTCCCGCACCCTGCTCGCCCAGCGCCTGGCGCAGCTCGAACGGCTCGGCGTGGTCGAGTCGGCCCCGAAGGCCCAGGGCCGCGGCCACCGCTACCAGCTCACGAGCTCGGGCCACGATCTGTTCAAGGTCTGCGAGACCCTCGGCGAATGGGGCGCCCGCTGGCTGGAGATCGCCCCCGAGAACCTCGATCCCTTCGTGGCGCTGTGGTCGATGTGCAACGCGCTCCGGCGGGACCGGCTGCCCGAGCGGCGCGTCGTCGTACGGCTGGACTTCACCGGCTTTCGCCCCCACGAGCGGTACTGGCTGCTGCTCGAGCGCGGCGAGGTCGAGCTCTGCAAGACCTACACCGGTCTGGACGAGGACCTGTACGTCACGGCGGACGCCGAGGCGTTCGTGAAGTGGCACGCCGGGCAGCTGTCCTGGGCGGAGGCGGCGCGCGACCACCGGATCCGGCTCGACGGCCCGGCGTGGCTGGTCCGGGCCTTCCCGACCTGGAACGGCCGCAGCATGTTCGCCCGCATCCGGCCCGCCGCCGCCGCGGCTGCCGCGCCCTGACAAAGCTTCACGGCGGCCTCAGCCGGCCCCGTCCCACCACGCGAGCACCCGCAGCGCCCGGAGGGTGTTCCAGCGGCTCGGCGTCCCCACCGGGCCCTCCAGGTCGAAGTGGACGCTGCCCGGGTGGACGCGATCGAGCGACCACCGGCCGTCGGGCTGCCGCTTCGACCGCACGATGTCCACCGCCTCCGCCATGCGGGGATCCCGGTCCGCGCCCGCCAGCCGGAAGTAGTCGAGGGCCCGCAGCACGTCGTAGTGCCAGTAGTAGGGGAACGCGAAGTCGAGGTACTCCGGGTTGACGACCTCCCCGGTGCTCTTCCGGCGGAACAGCCTGCGCTCCAGCAGGTACTCCTCACCGCGCTGCCGGGCCGTGCTCAGCGCCGGGGACCCGCCGGTGGCCCGCTCGAACGCCAGCAGGCCGTCGAGCACGTTGATCGTCGTGTCGAAGGAGGACCGGACCGATCCGAGCTCGGCCTGGCAGTTCCAGCCGCCGTCCTCGAGCCGCTCGGCGAGGATGCGCTCGACGATGGGCGCCACGTCCACCCCGAAGTACGCCCCCGTCTCGATGGTCCGGCCGTTGATGCACGGCTCGACCTCGCCGTCGAAGTACCGCTGCCCGGCGTGCTCCCAGCGCCCGTTCTCCGCCACCAGCGCTACGCCCCGCCGAGCCGGCGCCGAGGCCGGGTCGAGCCCGAGGAGCTGAAGCGTCTGCAGCGTGTGCATGGTGGCCGTCCAGGGCTGCCCCGGACCGCCGCGGTAGCCCGCGGGGAAGCAGGCTCCGCCCGCCCAGAGCCCGTCGGGATCCTCGGCGGCCAGCAGGCGCTCACCCCAGCCGACGCCGGCGACCCGGGCCCGCTCGGCCGCGATCTCGTCGGGCGAGGCGTCCGTCAGATCCTGCAGGACCTGCCACCGGATGGCGGGATCGCCGTCGAGCAGCCAGTCGATGACGCTCATGGCGGCAACGTACCCCGCGCGGGCCGGGCGGGTTGTGGCGGTGTCGTCGCCATGTCAGGGTGCTCGGAACCGACGGTTGACGGGGGCCCGATGGCAGGTCGGTCGAAGAGCTTCACCACCATGGTCACCACCGACAGCCGGGGACGGGTCATGGTGCCGCTGGGCATCGATCCGGACGCCACCTGGGGGACGAAGACGGCGCACCGGGTGCACGGGACGGTGAACGGCATGGGTGTGCGGGCCGTCGTCGAGCCGCTCGACGACGGGCACGGCATCTTCCTCGGGCCGGCGTGGCGCCGCGGCTGCGGGATCGACGCCGGCGATCGGGTCGACGTCGTCCTCACCCCCGAGGGGCCCCAGCGCGACGACCTGGCGCCCGACGTCGCCGCCGCCCTGGAGGCCTCGCCGGAAGCGGGCGCGTTCTTCGACTCGCTGGCGCAGTACTACCGGAAGGCGTACCTGCGCTGGATCGGCGCCACCAAGCGACGGCCCGACGTGCGGGCCGAGCGCATCGCGGAGATGGTCGGGCTGCTCGAAGCGGGCCGTAAGGAACGGCCGAGCGGATAGCCCCCGGGGCCGCGCCCACCTGGGACGCACCGCCCGCTACCTTTGGCCGCCACCGCCGGGCGGACGGGAGGTTGCGGGCGGACGACAGAACCGACCGAGCTGGCCGCTGCCGGGCTCGTCTTCGGGCGGGTGTCGTGGGCGGCGCGGGTCATCCACCGCTTCTCCACCTGGGGTGCGACCGCCGGGCTCGTCGCCGGCACCGTCACCTACCTGGCGGTGCTCCCGTTGCTGCCCCGCATCGGTGACCAGTGGCCGATCGGCGCGCTGGTGCTGGCGCTGGTCCTGGTAGCCGCGCCGCTGCGGGTCATGTGGCACGGGCACCGCATCCGTGCCACCTACGGCGACCCCGCCCAGCTGCTCGGCGTGATCCAGAGCATCCCCGGGTCCATCGACTACTTCCTGGCCGAGCTGGAGCAGGTGAAGCTCCCTCGCGAGGGCCGCCCGTTGCGACGGGTGGTGGCCGCCTGGGATTCCATTCTCGCTCTCCGGCGGGCCATGAACGCGCCCGTGCTCGACCAGGTCGACGAGCTCGCCGCGCCGCTCGCGGCGCAATCGCGGGCCATCACGACCTTCGCCCTGTGGGCCACCCTCGCCATGCTGGTGCTCGCCGTGCCGGTCATCGTCGTGGCGCTGCTGGTGGCCGTCTTCACCTGAGCTGCCCCCATTGAGGCAACGTGTGCGTGTGCGACACTCGGGCCGAGCTCTGGCGGGACTGGTCGTCGTCGCGTCGTGGCTCACCGCCTGCGGGGGCGGGGTCCGATCCCAGGAGCCCGACGTGGGCCTGGCCGACCCCGGGACCCCGTTGGGCGAAGGGATGATGGTCCCCCAGGAGTCCCACCTGGTCGGAGCGGTCTTCGCCGAGACGTCGACCGACGGCGAGGTGCGATCGACCCGGTCGGTGCTGAGGGTGGAGGGCGATCCGTTCGTCATGTGGGACGGCTTGGCGTACCAGGCCCGCCAGGCCGGCGCGCCCCTCCCGAGCAGCGGCATCTGCGCCTGGTACGACATCGTGGCGGGTGGGGCCGGTGCCCCGCCGGCGGCCCCCGTACTGGTG
>JBKPRV010000085.1:0-9151 GCA_046734715.1 Actinomycetota bacterium
GGCGGGCCGCGGCCGAGGACGCCCGGCTGCGGGCGCAGGCCTACGCTGCGGCGCTGGACGTGGGCCTGGGGCCGATCGCCTGGATCGCGGAGCCGGGCCTTCGGGGAGGTGGCCCCCAGCCGTTCGAGCCCGTCGCCCGCCCGATGCTGGCCGCCGCCGCCCGCTTCGCCTCGGCCGAGGCCGAGCCGCCGGCCGAGAACCTCGACGCCGCCGAGTTGACCGTGCAGGCCGCGGTCGAGGTGGGGTTCGAGATCCTGTGACCATGCGCCCCGCCGACACCCTCGACCGCATCGTCTACCTGCTCGACCGCTCCCTGGCCGAGGGCCAGAAGGTGCGGGCCTTCGCCCGGGCCCGGGACGTGGTGGAGGCCGAGGGCGACGAGGCCATCGCCGGCCTCCACGCCCAGGGCAAGCTCACCGAGCTGGCCGGGATCGGGCCCACCACCGGCAAGGTGATCGCCGAGGCGCTGGACGGCCAGGTGCCCGGCTACCTGGCCGCCCTGGAGACCGAGACGCTCATCGACCCCGGGGAGGGGACGGACCTGCGGGCCGCGCTCAAGGGCGACTGCCACACCCACTCGCTCTGGTCCGACGGCGGGGCGCCGATCGAGAAGATGGCCCGCACCGCCATCGCCCTCGGCCACGACTACATGGTGCTCACCGACCACTCACCCCGGCTGACCGTGGCCCATGGCCTCAACGCCGAGCGCCTCCTGGCCCAGCTCGACGAGGTGGCGGGGCTCAACGAGCAGCTGGCCCCGTTCCGGATCCTCACCGGCATCGAGGTCGACATCCTGGAGGACGGCACGCTCGACCAGACCGAGGAGCTGCTGGCCCGCCTGGACGTGGTGGTGGCCAGCGTCCACTCCAAGCTGCGCATGGAGCGCCAGGAGATGACCCGGCGGATGGTGTCGGCGGTGGCCAGCCCGCACGTGGACATCCTGGGCCACTGCACCGGGCGCAAGCTGGTCGGCCGCGGGCGCCCGCCCTCGGTCTTCGACCCCGAGATCGTCTTCGCCGCCTGCGCCCAGTTCGACACTGCCCTGGAGATCAACTGCCGCCCGGAGCGCCAGGACCCGCCCGACGAGCTCGTGGACCTCGCGCTCGACTGGGACCTGCGCTTCGCCATCGACACCGACGCCCACGCCCCAGGGCAGATGGAGTGGCAGGCCTACGGCTGCGACAAGGCGGCCCGCCACGGCATCGAGCCCGACCGCATCGTCAACACGTGGGCCGCCGACGAGCTGGTGGCCTGGGCCGGGACCCATGCCGGCTGACGCCCTTGACGGGGTTGCCTTGACGCCCTTGCACCCCTAGCCTGGAGGCATGAGCAAGCGGGCACCCCGGGCGAGCAACATGGCGGCCGCGATGGTCGATCCCTATGTCGAACGCGTGTCGCACCGCGTGACCGAAGGCCTCGCCGAGCGTCTGGTCGCCCTGCGCGAGCTGGGCCATGACGCCGAGGACCTGGGCGACCCCGACGACCTGGCCGCGCGCATGCTGGCGACAGTGCCCGAGCCCTCCCCCTGGACCGAGCTGGGGCCGTACTACAGCACCTCCGGCATCGCCCGCGTGCTGGGCGGCGTATCCCGCCAGGCGGTCGAGGAGCGACGCCGCCGCCGCACCGTTCTGGCCCTCCGTACGGCCGACAACGTCTGGGTCTACCCCGCCTTCCAGCTCGACGAGCACAACCAGGTCATCCGGGGCCTCGCCGAGGTCCTGGCCGGCTTTCGCCCTCTGACCAGCGACGACGAGTGGATGGTCGCCTCCTTCCTGGCCGCTCCCCAGCCCGGGCTCGGCGGCCTGAGCATCGTCGACCACCTCCGGGACGGGGGCGACCGCGACCCGGTGGTCGCCCTGGCCCGCGAGCGCGCCGCCCGCTGGTCCCCGGCGTCGTAACCTCTGCGCCGGCGGACCTCGACACAGCGATCGCTGCCCCGCGCCCGGAGGCCGCCCGAGGCCATGGTCCAAGACGCCAAGCGCCATCCCGACACCCGCCAGATCCCCAGCATCGGGGCGCCGCCCGACCCCGGCGACCTCGCCGGCTTCCCGGTGTGGCACGTGCACGCCGGCACCACCCTGTGCCGCGTCACCACCTCGGGCTTCGGGCCGTGGTGGTTCTCCAGCGACGGCCAGGGCCGCTTCGACCTCGAGCCGCCCCGGGGCACCTGCTACCTGGCCGACGACGAGATCGGCGCGCTGCTGGAGGTGTTGGGCCCCATCGTGGTGGTCAGCTCCGGCTGGGCCCGGCGCCTGTCCATGTGGCACCTGGACCTGCCCGAGCAGTGCTCCGCCGCCGACACCACGGTGCGCGCCGCTCGGGGCTACGGCGTCACCGCCGAGCTGGCGAGCATGACGCCCTACGACCTGCCCCAGCACTGGGCCGCGGCGTTCGCAGCCGCCGGCTACCAGGGCGTCCGCTACCGGGTGCGCCACGATCCGGGGGGCAGCCGGGCGCTGGCCCTGTTCGGCCCGGCCGGGGAGCGCAGGCGCTGGCCCCTGGGCCGCCGCCGCACCGTCGACGACGCGCTGTTGGAGCGGCTGTGGGAGGAGACCGGCATCCCGGTGGCGGCCGTACCCCGCTCGACCGACCTCGGCGAGATCCTCGACTGAGGAGTTGCGCGGATGGACACGTCGTCCTGACGAACGTCGCCGTGCTGCCGGGAGTCCTCGCTGGTGAGCTGGGGGTCAGCCGCCAAATCGCGGACGCTTGGGCTGTGGCGAGCGCCCGATCCGCTCGGCCTCTGAGCCAGGATCGCTAGCCTCGCGGCCCATGTCCAAGAAGACCGCCAAGCGCCGGGCCAAGGCCCGCCGCAAGAAGGCCAACCACCGCCACAAGCCCAACGCCCGCTGAGCCTCCGCTGGCCACCCTGCCCCCGCCGCCGCCCGCGCGCCGCGACGACGTCGTGGACGTCCACCACGGCGTGGCCGTCGCCGACCCCTACCGGTGGCTGGAGGACGGCGACGCCGCCGACACCCGGGCCTGGGTGGCGGCGCAGAACGCCCGCACCCGGGCGGTGTTCGACGCGCGGTCCGACCGCCCCGCCCTGGTCGAGTGCTTCGGCGCCTTGTACGCCGCGGGCCGCGCCGGCGCGCCCTCGATCCGCGGCGGCCGCCTGTTCTCGGTCGACCGCTGGGCCGGGCACGAGCAGGCGGTGCTGGTGGTGCGCGACGTCCACGGCGACCGCCTGCCCGCGGCGCGGACGCTGCTCGACCCCCACCTGCTGACCGGCGACCCGACCGCCGCGCTCGACTGGTACTCGCCCTCGAACGACGGCCGGCTGGTCGCCTTCGGCACCTCGCTCGGCGGCGACGAGCGCAGCACCCTCGGCGTGATCGACGTGGCCACCGGCGAGGTGCTGAGCGATCGCATCCCGCGCACCCGGGCCTGCACGGTGGCCTGGGCCCCGGACGGCCAGGCCTTCGCCTACACCCGCTACCCCGACCCGGCGGCGGTGGGCGAGGACGAGGCCAACTACCACCGCACCGTCTGGTGGCACGTGCTGGGCGACGATCCCGGCCACGACGAGCTGGTGTTCGGCGACCTCCCGGACAAGCGGGCGTGGTCCGCGGTCGAGCTGTCCCGCGACGGCCGCTGGCTGGTGGTGACCCTCACGCTGGGCTGGACCCGGTGCGACGTCCACCTGATCGACCGCAGCACCGGCGAGCGAACCACGGTCATCGAAGGCATCGACGCCATGTCGTCGTTCACGGTGGTGGACGACCTGCTGGTCGGCACCACCACGCTCGACGCCCCCCGGGGCCGCGTGGTGGCCGCCCCGCTGGCGACGCCCACACCCGAGCATTGGCGCACGGTGGTGGCCGAATCCGACGACGTGATCGAGGGCGTGGCGGTGACCGCCGCGTCCCTGGTGCTGGCGTCCACCCGCCGGGCCACCGCCCGCCTGTCCCGGGTGCCGCGCCCCGCGCTGGCGGCGCCCCAGCCCGCGGTCCCGGTCGAGATCGCCCTGCCCGAGCCGGGATCACTGGCGGGGCTGGCCGGCGACCGGGACAGCGACACCGCGGTGGTGGCGTTCACCTCGTGGGCCCGCCCCTCGGAGCTGTGGCGCTGGTCGCCGGACGAGGGTGGGGCCGGGCTGGGGCTCTGGAGCGACCTGCCCTCCCCCGTCGACCCCGGCCACTACACGGTCGGCGTCGACCGCTACCCCTCGACCGACGGCGTGGAGATCACCCTGTTCACCCTGCGCCGGGCCGGCACCGACCCCGGTCCCGACACCCCGACCCTGCTCACCGGGTACGGCGGCTTCGCCGTGACCATGAGCCCGGGCTACAGCCCGCGGGCGGTGGCGGTGGCCGACGACGGCGGGATCTACGCGGTGGCGTGCATCCGCGGCGGCTCCGAGGAGGGCGAGGACTGGCATCGGGCCGGCATGCGCGAGCACCGCCAGCAGGTGCTGGACGACTTCGCGGCCGCGGCCCGCTGGCTGGTGCACCAGGGCCGCACGACGCCCGACCGGCTCGCCATCGAGGGTGGCAGCAACGGCGGGCTGCTGGTGGCGGCCACGCTCACGCAGCACCCCGAGCTGTGCCGGGCGGTGGTGTGCGCGGTCCCGCTGACCGACATGGTGCGCTTCCCCCGCTTCCTCATCGCCCAGCTGTGGACGCCCGAGTACGGCGATCCCGACGTGGCCGAGGAGTTCGCCTGGCTGTGGCGCTACTCGCCGTACCACCACGTGGTCGAGGGCACCTGCTACCCGGCCACGCTGGTGCTCACGGGCGAGGAGGACAGCCGCGTCGACCCCGCCCACGCCCGCAAGTTCGGCGCCGCGCTGGGCTGGGCCACCGCCTGCCCCGAGGACCATCCCGTGCTGGTCCGCATCGAGGCGCGGGCCGGCCACGGCCAGGGGAAGCCCGCGTCCAAGCAGGCGCAGGAGGCCGCCGACGTCCAAGCCTTCCTGCGGGCTCAGGTCGGCCTCCGGCCCGGCGGGTGAAGGTTCTCGACCGGATCCGCGCCGCGTGCGCCACGGTGGCAGCCGACGCCGAGCACGTGACCGTCCACGAGGACGCGATCGAGGCGCTGGCCGCCACGCTCGACCGGGTCGACCCCGCGCTGCTGCCGGAGGAGCGCCTCGCGGGCGACGACGAGGCGGTGGCGGCCTCGGTGCTGGCCTGGAACGCGGTGAACTTCGGCTCGGGCTGGTTCCCCGACCTACACAAGCGCCCGGGCTTGTCGGGCGCCCGCAGCCTCGCCGCCGCCTGGGCCGAGCACGTCGCCCGGGACGGCCCCCCGACCCGGGCGTGGCTGGCCGAGGCGGACGCGGCCCGCTGTGCGCGCCTGTTCGACCAGCCCCACCCGGGCCCGGTCGACGACCTGTTGGCGCTGTTCGCCCAGGCCTGGCGCGACCTCGGGGCGCTGCTGGAGGGCTTCGGGGGCTCGGCCGCCGCGCTGGTCCGCTCGGCGGGCGGGTCGGCGGCCCGGCTGGTGGACATCCTCGGGACCATGCCGCTGGCCCACGACGTGGCCCGCCACCACGACGTCGAGGTCCCGCTGTACAAGCGCGCCCAGATCAGCGCCTCCCACCTGGCCCGGGCCACCGGCGGCACCGGCCTCGGGGCCTTCTCGGATGGCGACCGGCTCACCGCCTTCGCCGACAACCTCGTGCCCCACGTGCTGCGCATGGCCGGCGTGTTGAGCTACGACGAAGGACTGGCGGCCCGCATCGAGGCAGGCACCCTGCTGGCACCGGGCAGCCCGGAGGAGGTGGAGATCCGGGCCTGCGGCGTGCACGCGGTGGAGCTGCTCTCCCGGCCCACCGGCCTCCCTCCGGCCGCGCTCGACCACCTGCTGTGGCAGCGGGGGCAGGACCCGGCCATCAAGGCCGTGCCCCGGCACCGCTGCCGATGCCCGTGGTACTGACCGCGACTAGCGTCCGCTCGCGTGGGCACCCCGGCACCTCCGCTGGTCGAGATCACCGTGGGCGACGAGCCCGTGGCGTGGGCTGCGGTGGGGTTCGCGGTCGGCGACGACGGCGCCACCGGGGTCGGCACGGTGGGGCTGCGCCTCGCCGGTCCGGCGGGCGGCCGGGGCATCACCGCTTGGGCCCTGGCGGACGCCGGCGGCGACATCGACGGCCTGCCCACCGCCGCGGCCGACCTCGGATCGCTCCCGACCGGGCCGCCGGACCACGCCAACGGCGTGTTGTCGATCGACCACCTCGTCGTCGCCACCCCGAACCTGGAGCGCACCACTGCGGCGCTGGAGGACCGGGGCATCCTGGCGCGGCGCACCCGCGAGGCGGGGCGGGGCCGCGCCCAGCGCTTCTTCCGCCTCGGCGAGGTCATCCTCGAGTTGGTCGGGCCGACCGAGCCCGCGGGCGACGGGCCCGCCTCGTTCTGGGGCCGGGCCTTCACCGTGGCCGACCTCGACGCCACCGCCGCCCACCTCGGCGGGCGGATCGGGGAGACGAAGGCGGCGGTCCAACCGGGGCGGCGCATCGCCACCCTGCACGCGGGCGACGAGATCTCGGTCCCTGTGGCCTTCATGTCGCAAGCGCGCCGCTAGCCTGCCGTCGCCATGCTCGACCACGTCTTCACCGATGCCATCGGAGCCCTGCGGGACTCGCTCGAAGGCGCCCTCCTCGAGCGCCAAGCCTTCGAGGAGCGGTTCCAGGTGGACGTGCTGCTGGGCGACGTGACGTGGGAGACGTCCTACGGGCTGCCGGGCGAGGGGCTGCCACCCCG
Organism: Actinomycetota bacterium; assembly: GCA_046734715.1. Lineage (GTDB taxonomy): Bacteria > Actinomycetota > Acidimicrobiia > Acidimicrobiales > VFJN01 > ZC4RG19. The sequence continues at coordinate 6,702 of JBKPRV010000085.1, forward strand.
GGTCCAGGCCGACCTGACGCTCGACTGGCCCACGTGGGCGCAGACGGCCTACCGGTCGTGGTACATCGGCGAGCCGTTCCACGATCCGCCCCGCATCGAGATCGAGCTCGTGCTCCGGGTGCAGCGCCTGGCCGAGTCGCCCGAGCCGAGCGTCGTGCTGGCGGTGCTGCCCGAGTCGAGCGCCCCCATCGGGAGCGAGCACCTCGAGCGGTCCGGCCCCACCATCGAGACCGTGTGCTCGGCCGACCTCAACGAGCGCGAGTTCGCCATCGAGGTGTCCTACGAGGGCAGCTACGAGCTCGACGAGGAAACGCTGGCCGACGGCACCATCCTCGACGACCACCTGAGTGCCATGGGCGGCTGGATCGCCTCGACGCTGGTGAAGCTCGGCGACCTGACCCTGCCGTTCCTGCCGCCGGTCGACGAGCACGAATGACCACGTAGCGCCATTCGTCGACTACGCAGCGCTTGACCTCGGGCAGTCCCTGCGGAAACGTTCCCGGCGATTCACCCCCATCGTCGAGCGGAGAGGATCCTCATGGCGATGCGCCCGACCCGGTGGCTGGCGACCGTGCTGTGCGTAGTCACCATCGGCACGGCGGCCGGGTGCCACCGCTCGGACATCTACACGACGAACAGCTACTACATGGCGCGCACCAGCCCCGCGGACGCCACTGCCCTCGGCTGCTACAACTCGGGCAAGGCCGGCTGGATGACGCTGTTCTTCGGGGCTCCCACGTCGGTGAATGGCGTCGCGGGCGCGACGGTGTGGGGGGCGCCGGACCTCGACGTCAACGCCATCGGGCAGTCGGTGATCGACTTCGTGAAGGGCTACGCCTACTGCCGGCCCGACAGCTCGTACCGGCTGCTGATCGGCATCGGCACCAGCAACAGCGTGGCCGACTCCAAGGCCGACGACTGGCTGTACTACCACGGCCAGGCCTGGGCCACGATGGTGCGCAACGTCGCCGGCGTCGTGAACGCCAACTGGCCGAGCGCCGCCCAGATCTTCGGCGCCTACGACTTCGAGCCCAACTGGTCCTCCCCGTGGAAGGCGAACCACTGGATGACGGGCTACAACGCCACGCCGGGGCGACCGTCGCTGTTCGCCAACGCCGCGGCCGACGGCTGCCCCACGCAGACCGCCAACAACGGGCCCTGCGACAACGGGTGGAACCAGGGGTGGGTGTGGCACCTGGGTTGGGAGATCGACGCCGCGCTCCCGTTCCCTCAGATCTACGCCACCAGCGGCGTCAACGCCCGCCAGTGGCAGCTCATCGACCTGTGGGCCACCACCGCCGCCGGAGACGGCATGTTCTTCTTTGGGACCATGAGCCAGCGCGGGGCGTGCCAGCAGGCCGGAGGCTGTCCCGGCCTGGACAACACCCCCCACCAGGCCTGGGACTTCCTCACGTCGTGGCTCGGGTCCGATCCCCGCACGCAGCAGGGCGTGATCGACGGCATGACCGACATCAGGTGGAACACGTGAGCGGCGCCCATGCGATGCGGGAGGAGGCGCCACGTGGGCGGAGCAGGCGTTGGCGCCGCGTGCGCCGGACGCTGCTGCCGGCCGTCCTGGTGGTGAGCGGGGTGCTGGCGTCGGCCGCCGCGAGCGCCACCCTCAGCGACAAGGCTCCCGCGCCCACCGAGCTCGAGCAGCATCTCCAGGACCAGATCGACGCCATGCGCGCCGCGGGCCTGCCGGCCAGCGACCCCAAGGTCCGGGCCCTGCAGGCCACCCTGGACCAGATGCGGGCGACCTCCCGGATCCGGCCGCAGCGGGACCCGCAGGGCGACGCCGGCGCGCTCCTCGCGGAGGCCGGCGAGCAGCAGGCCGACCCCCGGGCCGCCGCGGCCGAGGCGGCGGCCGAAGGCGAGCCCCTGTGGGAGTCCGGCCCCGTCGACTGCGAGCCGGTGCCCGGGCTGCTGTCCGCGGACGAGCTGGCCGGAGCGACCTGCGTGAGCGTCCCCCAGCCCGACGGGACGAGCCGCTTCGTGGCGCTGGGCGCCGACGGGGTGGCCCGGATCGTGCTGTTCGGCGCGGACGGCCACGTCCAGCGCCTGCCGGACACCCAGCTGTCCGCCGGCCTCGCCCCCGGCACCGCGGTCACGCCCACGCCCCAGGGCGACCTCGAGCTCGCGCCTCCCGGCCGGCAACCCACTTTCCTCGACCTGCGGTAGAGGCCGAGCGGATAGGGCGCTCGCCACAGCCCAAGAGTCCGCGATTTGGCGGCTGACCACCAGCTGACCAGCGAGGACTCCCAGCAGCACGGCAACGGTTCGCCAGGACGACGTGCCTATCCGCGCAACTTTCTTAGGCCAGACTGCGGGCGTGGACCCGCGGCTGCTGATCCTGGCTGCGGCCACGCTCTGGGGGACGACGGGCACGGCGCGGGCGCTCGGCCCGGACGACGCCGCGCCCGCGGCGGTGGGCGCGGCCCGGCTGATCG